>JAZDPI010000284.1:0-20037 GCA_043797775.1 Candidatus Eiseniibacteriota bacterium | reverse complement strand
TTCTGGTTCATCTCGGGATCTATGGCGGTAAGACACGCTGCGCCGGCTGGCTTTATAGGATCACGGCCGTCCTTCACCCGCGCGGAGGACGCACGACTCTGGGGCGCGTCAGGCAGCGGGGGTCCGACAAGCTCAGCCTGGGGCTCGATGTAGCTTCGCAGGAAACTGGTCTGAAGGGCGTTGGAGCCCAGATGGTCGGCCTTCTGGGCGATCGAGCGCATGTCGGCCATGTCCGCCTCTTCAAGTTGACCTCTGGCCATCAGCTCGCGGGCGGCAAGAGAAGCAGCCTGGAATCTGTCGGAGGCCCTTGTGTAGTCACCCTCGGCCAGAGCTCGTAACCCTTCATCATACAACGAATTAACTCTCTCCAGAGCCCCGGGGATCTGCGGCGCGCCGACAGGATGTGGTGCCGGGTAGGCGACCCCAATAGAGAGTGTACAGAAGAATCCGAGCGCGATGAGCACCAGACTCTGTTTGCTAGCGAGCAGAGTTCTCAGCGCAGTAACCTCCTTAGATGAGCCCCCAAGGTTAGCGGGATGCTACACTGGCATCGTCTCACGATGCAAGCCCTTTTTTGCCTTTTGCGTCCGCCCCCTTGCCCTTTGAGTACCCCTCTCCTGGGAGTTTGTTCCTGAAGCGAGGATAGGACTCAGGCAGAGGACGTTCCGGGCAAGGCGAAACCGCCGGCCCGGCCCTATTCCGAGTCGAGCAAGCCGCATGCCAGGAAGGGCGGGCCTGCCGCCTCCAGGCAACCCGTTTTTCTTTGACAACACCAGGGGCGTGCTGTATGGTGCGGCACGAAAACAGTCAGAGGAGTCCCAATGTCTGTCGAAGATTACAGGATCAATGCCTATGTGCGAAGCGTTCTCGTCAAGAGATGGATAGACACCTCCCGCATAGACTTCGGCACGACGAACGGCATCGTGTATCTCAAGGGGATACTCCGGCAGGTCTACGGCAAGCAGGCTGACCAGCAGAATGAAGAGGTGGACTACCTCCTCGGCCTCGTCCATAAGCTCGAGAAGGAGCTCAAGACCATACCCGGCGTGAGGGACGTTGTATTCCGCTTGGACGGCTTTGAGAAGAAAGGTGCACAATGGAAAAGAAGAGTCAAGACGTTACCCTGAGAAGTGCCGGACTTCACGTGGTCGTCGACATGATGAGCCAGGTTGAGAGAGTGCTCGTAGAAGAGCTTGAGATGCATCCGCGCTTCCCCGATCTGCACAACAGACTCGCGCTGCTCAGATTCAAGCGGCAGGATTTCGAGGGGGCGAAGACTTGCCTTGACAAGGCGCTTTCGATACACGCGGGTTACGCGGCGGCCATGTCCAGCCTGGGACACTGCTTTCTGGAGCTCGGAAAGGACGAGAAAGCCGAGTCGCTTTTCGGAAGAGCCTACAGGGCAGGTCGGAAGGTCGATGCCTTGAACGACACGGCGGTCCTGAGAATGCGTGAGGGCAGATACGATGACGCTGGAAAGTTGCTCAGAGAAGCCGCCTCCCTCGAGCCTCGCAACGGTCTCTTGCCCCACAACACGGCAATCGCCTTCTTTCTTGCAGGGCAGCCGGAGGAGGCCGCTTCGTGCCTGAGGGAGGCCGAGAGACTGTGCCCACCTTATGCGGAGATCTTCAGCGAGGCGGTTCTCTTCATCGGCGGAAAGCTCTCGCCCGAGGCCTACAGGGAGTATCTCACACAGCAGGAGATGAACCCCAACCTCAGTGAGCTCCACGACCACCTGGGCCACGCCTATGGCGCGAACGCCCTTTTCAGGGAAGCCGAGGAGGAATACAGGCTCAGTCTTAGAACGAGGCCGAGCCTGGCGGCATACTATGGAAATCTCGCGCTTCTTCATTCGGCGCAGGATCACGAGCAGGAAGTGCTCCCGTGTCTTCTCAAGGCGGTGGACGCGGAGCCGGATTCCGTCAGGGCGCGCGCCGCCCTGGCGTTTGAATACTCGACGCGCGGGCTGGCAAGCGAGGCGACCAAACAGTTCGAGGCCGCAAAGGAACTGCAGCCGCGATACGCCGACATCAGATATAACCTCGGCCTTCTCTACCTCGAAGGGGGGAAACACGAGGCGGCGATTTCGGAGTTCAGAGCCGCTCTCGATGCCAACCGCAACTACCTCTTTGCCAGGAACAGTCTGGCGTTTGCGCTCTTCAAGAAGGGCTCGCTCGCTGAGGCTCTCGATGAATACAGAAAGGTCGTGGCCTCCGGTCTGTGCTCGGCGGACATCCTGGTGAACATGGGCACGATCCTGAGGGAAAAGGGCGCGCTCAAGAAGGCCATAGAATCCTTCAAGAAGGCCACGCGCTTGAATCCCGACTACGGGCTGGCTTACTACCACCTGGGCGTGGCCTACCAGGCCGGCGGGGATAGGGAGAAGGCGCGCTTAGCCTGGAAGGCGTATCTCGAGCGCGTGCAGGACGAGACGGAAATCCGGAAGGTGAAAAGAGCAATAGAAGAGGCGTGACCCGGTGCTATCGGTCTCGATAGCGGCGGTTGGGGGCGCCGGCCGGGCCCGCGTCATCGGGCCCAGTGGGGGTCTTGGTCAACGATGAAGACACTAGCAGATGATGAACCCAGGGGCGGGGTTGCTCGCCCGTCGATCTCGCCGCGATTGCACGAACCGGGAGAAGGTAACACTCTGGCCATGGCAAACCGGGCGCGGAACTGCCTGTGTGTAGTCTCATTTCTGGCGGCCGCAGAACCGGAGGCACGCGAGTGGCTGCGGGGGGTCGTTGCGGAGGGTCTGGAGAGGGCCTTCCCCGAGGAGACCGCCGCGGAGGCTCAGGGCGGTAGGGCTGTGGGCATGGCCGGCCTCTTCCAGACGATTCATGAGGCTGTCTTCAAGACCAGAAGGACTCTCACGTTTGACTTTCGTGAGGTCTCGGCTGTCGCTGCATGCTTCTCGAAGGCCAGGATAGAAGTCGCCGGAGCAGGCGGTTGTGCAGGGTATCTGGTGGGAGCTTCCAGAGTCGAACGGCTTGTCCCGCCGGAGACGCGCAGTGCGGGAGACCCGTCTTATCTCGGCGGAACCGCCAGGGTGAGCGTGGAGCTGGTCAGGAGGACGCCGGTCGGGGGGGAAAGCTACGTGCTGACCGCCGCTGCTCTGGAGGAAGAGGCTGACTTGGCAAGGAGATTCTCCGACGCGGTCGGGGCTTCGGACCAGAGCGCGCAGGCCATGGCTCTGACGCTCTTCGGCGATGAGAGTCACGCAATGGGTATCGTGGAGTTCAGGGCTGAGGAGAGTCGATGCACCGCGACAGGGGCCGGGTGGCGGGTGGCAGGCCGCCGTCTGAAGCGCGTGTTCTCACCTCTTTCCTGGAAGCGAAGACAACCGCTTCCACCGCCGGAGGCTGAAGAGGAGATGGAGAAGGCGGCTCTGCCGGAAGAGGATCTGCCGGACGAGGGTCTGCCTCAAGAAACGCGGGACGCTGTAGCCGGAGAGATCGTGCCGGAAGAGGGATTGCGTCGAGAGACGCCGGATGTTGTAGTGCCCGGGGAAACCGTGCCGGAAGAGGCCGCAGCCCTTTTCGAGGGGGAGAAGGCCGTCCAGGAAGGTGAGATCGACGTCTCGCAAGAAGAGGCTGATGTGTCGCAGGTCATAGGCGGACCCCGGACGGCCGATGAGCCGGAGGCCGCCAGGCCGGCGTTGCACGCGGCAGAGGGCGAGCCGGGGAGCGATTGGACGGAATGGGAGCGGATAATGGATGCGCGAGCCGAACGGCTCGCGAGAACAGACTCGGCTTCGTGGCGCAGAATCGCGGGGATATCCGCCCTCGGTCTGGTTCTGGCCGCGGGCGGCTATCTGTGCTGGAGGCTGCTTGTAGAACCAATGGTCGTGCCGTTCTTGCGAGAGCACTGGAGGCTCGCTGCCCCCGCGAAGGAGGCCCGATTCGTGAAGGGAACGTTGAGCCTGAGTTCGTTCCCCGAGGGAGCGGAAATCGTACTCAACGACACGCTCGTCTCGTCACGCACTCCGACGTACGTGACGAACCTCTCCCCGGGCAGTCACAACGTCACGATGCGGCTGAGCGACTATGGGGAATGGGCGGGCGAGATCTCGCTGGCTGCAGGGGACACGGCGCGTGTAAGCGTCTTCTTTGCGGGCCAGATTTCCGTTAGCTCCAGGCCCGTGGAGGGGCTCTCCGTCCTTCTCGATGGAGAACCAAGAGGCCACACGCCTTGTATACTGGACAGTGTGTCTGTGGGGCCCCATGTCGTGGCGGTCGAAGGTGAAGGGTTCAGCAGATGGGAGGAGGAAGTCGTTGTCACGCACGGGGGCGTCTCGCAGGTGGACGTTGCACCGGGCAAGCTGCCGAAGACGGGGCAGCTGAGCGTTGCAGCGAGCATGATGACTGAGGAAGGATACGAAGAGCTGCGCGGCAGAAGAGTGTACGTTGATGGAAAGTCGGTCGGCGTGACCCCCTACAAGGCGGAGCTCACGCCGGGGATTCACAGTGTTAGAGTTGATGGGCCTCAGGGCCACAATCCTTCGGTCACCGTAGTCACAGCCAGGGCGGGGGGCCGGCATTTCGTGCAGCCGGAATTCGGCTCAGTCGAGGCTGCGTACGTTCAGTGTTCGGAGGTCAGACCTTCCGGATCCCGAGACGTAATCGTGTGCGCATCGCTCGTCGGAGGCCTGGACGCCACCGTGTCCCGGGCGTCGTTGTGCGTGGAGAGGACTGGCGGCGGGCAGTCGCTGTGGCAGACGATGTCGCTCGTACCGGGCTCCCAGGGCGTCTATGCGACGGCCATCCCCAGAAGTCTGCTGCAGGGAGACAGCGATTTGAGGTACTTCGCCAAGGTCGTGGATTCACAGGGGCTCGAGTACTTCTCAGAGATCAGATCTTCGCGAGTCCGCAGTCAGTAGCCTGCCGCGTTCGCCCGTCCCTGTCGCCAACGTATACTTCTCTGTGAACGCCAGACACCGCGCGCCGCGCGGCAAGACCCCGCGCCGAAATGCCCTTTCCTACAGAGTTCTCAGCGCGTGCCCGATATTCTGGGGCGTCACCGTGACTCGGCCCGCGGGCGCCGAGGCGACACAGCCTGAGGCACGCGAATTGCCCTTCTGTTTCGAGAGAACGTCTGCGTAACAGGGGGGAATCTGCTGGGTTCAGCGAACTTGAGACTTGCCTTCAGCGTGCTGATCGGCACTTCGGCCGGTACACGCTTCCGACCTGAGCTCTGGGCTCTGGCGTGCGTTGGGGCCGCGGCAGTCGCGGCTGCCGCCGGATCAATACCGGGGCGTGACCGGCGCTTGGAGTTCGAGCGCGGCTCACGCAACGCGAACCGGACGACGACAGCACTGGTCCGCAGATGGAGCGGGGCGCGCGGCGTTGTCCTGGATCTTTCCTTGAACGCGCTCCTGCTCTGTGCCGTGGCGTTTACGGCCTCGGCGAGGCTCGAGCGCTACGCCTCAGGCGCGCTTCACGTCAGAGAGCACGTTGAGACACTGTCGGGCGTGGTCATGGGGTTTCCCCAGCCGTCCAGACGGGGGGCGTCCGTTCTCGTTTCGACTCTCCGCGGAAACGGAGGACGTGAGTCGCTCCCGGCCGGGAGCAGGGTGTTGGTGAGAGTCGGTTCCCGGGCCTCGCCGGCCCTCTTCCCGGGAGACACGCTGGTCGCCACGGGGCTCCTCAGGAGCCCCGTTTCCGCCCGGAACCCGGGAGGATTCGACGAGGCTTCCTATCTCTTTGTGAGAAGGATCAGGGGAGTCCTTACGGTGCCGGGTTTTCTGACGCCCTGCGCGATGAGGGCAGAGGGACGACAGGGGTTCCTGGCCCGCTACGTGGCCCCGGTGCGGGCGTGGTTGGACGGCACGATAAGAAGACGGGTGCGTGGTGAAGAAAGGGCGTTCTTGAGCGCCCTTCTTCTTGGGGAGCGAGGCGAGCTCTCCACGGGGCTGGCGACAGACTTCCGAGAGTCCGGTCTCATACATCTGCTCTCGGTCTCCGGGCTTCACACGGCGCTCGTCGGCCTCATCGGCTTCATACTCCTCAAGGGCGTCCACGTTCCGTACAGAAGCTCTTTGGTCGGATCCGTCTTGATTGTCTGGTTCTACTGCAGTCTCTCCGGCTTCCAACCGCCCACGGTGAGAGCCTCGGTCATGGCGACCTGCTTCCTGGCTTCTCGAGTGTTGAACAGGTCCTCGTGTCTGATCTCTCCGCTTCTTTCAAGCCTTACGATACTGCTCCTTGCGAATCCGCTGTACTTGAGAGACACCGGTTTCCAGCTCTCGTACGTGGCGACGGCTTCAATACTGCTCGGATCGCTAACCGTCGAGGACGCCCGAGCTCGTCTCGGGCGAAAAGGACCCCTCTGGCGATACGTTCTCTCCCCCGGACTCGTGACCCTCTCCGCACAGCTGGGCATCCTTCCGATACTCGCCTCGCAGTTCGGCTACGTGTCGCTGGTTTCGGTGCCGGCGAACCTCGTGGCGGTACCCGTCTCGTCAGCCGCCCTGACGAGTGCCTTCTGTTCGCTGGCGTGTGAAGCTCTGTTCGCTCCGCTGGGGAGGGTGTGCTTCGCGAGCACGTGGCTTCTTCTCAGATCGACCGCGCTCATCGCCGACTGGGTCTCTCGCAGCCCCGCTGCCGTAGCCTCGCTTGCCAGGCCTTCCGCCGCCGAAGGGATCGTGTTTGTGCTTTCGTATTTCGCTTTCCTGGGCGGTGCGGCTGCGTGGCTGGGACGAACGGGTCTCGCAAGCAGCCCTCGAGCTTCCGGGCAGGGTCGCCGTTCCCGGAGCGCGACGATCCTCGCGCTCTGCGTGACGCTGGTTCTCCTCCTGCGCCTTTGCGGCGCCACACTCCCCACCGAGAAGCCCGCCAGGGAGGTGGTTGTTGATTTCCTGGACGTGGGGCAGGGCGACGCATGCGCGATCCGGCTCTCCGACGGTAGAGTAGTGCTCGTCGATGGAGGGGAGTCGAGCGAGGAGTGGGACTGCGCGGAGAGAGTCCTTCTTCCGTATCTCAGGTCAACGGGAAGAAGGTCGTTTGACCTGGCTATCGTGAGCCATTTTCACTCCGATCACGCGGCAGGAATCCTCAGGCTCATCGAGAGGAGGCTGGTACGGGGTGTCGTAGTTGCGGACGTCGACACAATGACGTTCCTCTCAAAGTCAATCCGCCGGCTTGCCGGAGAACGGAATGTGTCTCTGCAGCGTGTTGCCGGGGGCGACAGCCTCGTTGGGGGTGGGGCGAAGATGTTTTTCCTGCATCCCACCGGCCTGGCCTGTCGCGACACGTCTTCGGCTTCCATGAACGACTCTTCTCTCGTGTTCTCGCTGGAGAGCGGCGGCTGTCGAATCCTCTTCACGGGCGACGTCGGGAAGGAGGTGATGGGCGTGCTGGGTGCCAGGCTCGGCCGCGGCGCGGTGACCGTGCTCAAAGTCCCGCACCACGGCAGCAGACTCGGCTTGTGTCACGAGTTCATGGCGAGGGTCAGGCCGGACTTTGCAGTATTCAGTGTGGGAAGGAACAACAGGTTCGGACATCCCTCCAGCGAAGTGATTGAAAGCTGTGGGAGAATCGGCTGCACTGCGTTGCGCACCGACAGGGACGGGTGTGTCAGGGTGCGCCTCTGCCGGGACTGCGTGCGTGTGAGCACCGGTCTTTCCGAAGCGGGGCCGGAGGCGCTGAGACGAGCAAAAGCCTGGAGAAAGGAGAGAAGCCTCGGGCTCCTCGCTCTTGTCTCCAGGCTTTCCAGGTGAGGGGCGGCGACCTCAGGGGCCGAGCGGAAGCAAAAGACGCTATGCACTCTCCTTGAATCTGTCCTTCATCTTGGCAAGTATGCTGGGGAGAGTCGTGTACTCCATCTCGTCGGCGGGCAGCCTGTGGGGCTCGAACGGGCCGTGCCTTCTCATGTATTCGCCTATCTCGTTGGCCTTGTCCCTCGTCATGTCGAACGCAGGATCGTCGAACATGTCGACGGGCCCGACGAGCTTTCCGTCAGCCAGTTGGAATCCGGCCGCGATCACTCTGGGCGGGCCGTCGAAGCGAGTGGGCGTAGCGTCTGCGAATGCTACGGGCATGAGCGGCCCGTTGTGCGAACCTCTCATCCAGCCTTCAACAATGTGAGGGAAAGCAAACGGTTCCAGGACCTCTCCCACGGCGGGAAGCCCGCTCTGGCATCTCACGATCAGAACGGGGTCGTCCTTGCCGACGTATTTGCCGGCGATGAGGCTCAACTTCTGGGTCGACGCAACTGCGGCTATCTCTCCGTCCGCTCTGCGGTAGACGCTCTTTATCATATACCTTGAGGGCGAACCGATGAGGCCCAGAATGTCGTAAAGCTCATCCGGCGCAGAGAGCATTATCTCTTTGGATTGCTTGATGTCCAGCACGAGGAAGTTGAACCCGTCGTGCATGCTTGGATCAATCACGAGGCCGGCGGTGTTGAAGGCGTCGGCGAACATCTTGAAGAGTGGAAGATTCCAGGCCCCCGGGGAAGTCTTGTCGGCCATGAAAACCACTACCGGGTCACTCTTTCTCTCCACGAAACTCATCTCGGCCACGCCGGGTCCCAGTCCATTGACGGTCCCGCTGAACGCATCCTTGAGGATGTCCTGCCCCGCTCCGTAAAGCTGGAGCCGCTTGGCGATCTCTGTGCAGGCGAGGAAAACGTCCCAGGCAAGCTTGTGAACGTCGGAATGCTCGACGCCTTTCTCGTGAGTCATTATGAGCTCTAGATCGTCCCCACAAGAAGTGACATGAAAGTCGATGAGGAGCCCCTTCTCGGCGGCGATCTCCAGCATCTCATCGGCCTTCTGGACGAGGTCCGGGTGCATGCTGGAGTGGCCCACGTAACCCCCCACGTCAGCCTTGATCACACTCAACGTTATCTTCTTCCCAGCCATTTTCCCTCCTTTACCTTGAGCCCTCTCGGGAGACTCAGGCGACTCTCCGTGACAACTCGCACACGAAAGCTATTTCCATACATGCTACCTAAAGCCGCGACCCCGTGTCAACTCGAAAGCCGACGGATTCTCCTTGTAAAGGCGGCGCGGTGATGCTATACGTAGCGGGGATTCCACGTTCTGAGGAAACAATGTCATCGATAATAGGCGTGCTTGCATCCGGCAGGGGGTCAAACCTGCAGGCAATCATAGAGGGCTGCCGGGACGGCATCATACATGCGCGTGTCGGCGTAGTGATCAGCGACGTGGAGACCGCGCAGGCTCTGGAGAGGGCGAGGCAGGCCGGCTTACCGGCGGAGTATCTCTGGCCCGGCAAGTACAAGACGAAGCTGGAACCGGATAGGGAATTGGAGTACGTGCGGCGCTTGCGAGATTACGGCGTCGATCTGGTTTTGCTCGCGGGTTTCATGAGGGTGCTTCACGGCAACTTTCTCTCCGCATTCGCAGGTCGAATACTGAACATTCACCCTTCGCTGCTTCCTTCTTTTCCGGGGCTCCATGCTCAGAAACAGGCCCTGGAGCGCGGCGTCAAGTACGCAGGCTGTACGGCTCACTTTGTGGACGAAAGCGTGGACGGAGGACCGATCGTTTTGCAGGCGGTCGTGCCCGTCGATCAAGACGACACGGAGGAGACACTGTCCGCGCGCATTCTGAGAGAGGAGCACCGCATCTACTGCGAGGCCGTGAGACTATTCTGTGAAGGCAGGCTACAGATCGAGGGACGAAGGGTACGGATAAACGAAGGGGGCTTCGGGCGGTGAACAGCCTCACGGAAATCTCTCTGGGGCAGCTCAAGCCGGATCGCAGGGGAAAAGTCCGCGACGTGTATGACACGGGGGATGGCCGGCTCGTAATCCTGGCGACGGATAGAATCTCCGCGTACGACGCCGTCCTCCCGACCGGCATTCCGGACAAGGGAAAGGTGCTGACGGCGCTGTCGGCCTTTTGGTTCGAGAAAGTGGGGCGCATCGTAGAGACCCACTACATCACCTCCGACCCCGAGGAATTCCCGGCGGAATTTGTCCCCCATGCCTCCGTGCTCGCGGGCAGAGCCATGCTGGTCAGAAAAGCCGCGCGGGTCGACTTCGAGTGCGTTGTGAGGGGCTATCTGGCGGGCTCGGCCTGGCAGGAGTATAGGGACAGCGGCACGGTAGCGTGTGAGCCGGCCGAGCCGGGATTGAAGGAGTCGGTGAGGTTTCGCCGCCCGGTTTTCTCTCCTGCCACGAAGAGCGAGTCCGGCCACGATGAGAACATAAGTTTCGCGAGACTGGAGAAGGATCTGGGCCCCGAGCTGGCCCGGGAGCTCAGGGCCGTGAGCATCGAACTGTACGAGTTCGGTGCCGCGCACTGCGAGGAGTGCGGGCTCATCCTGGCGGATACGAAGTTCGAGTTCGGACTGTACGACGGTAGGCTTCTGCTCATAGATGAGCTGATCTCGCCGGATTCTTCGCGCTTCTGGCCCCACGACTCCTACGAACCGGGTCGTCCGCAGGAGAGCTTCGACAAGCAGTTCGTGCGCGACTATCTTAACTCCATCGGCTGGGACAGAAGGCCGCCGCCGCCGCCGCTCCCGCCCGAGGTAGTGACCAGAACTCGAGACAGGTACTTTGAGGCTCTTGCGAGAATCTGCGGCAGGGTGGACCCCTGATCTCGCACGCTCGCGACGGCAGGGAGACCATGCGGATGACGGAGGATACTTCGATTCGGTTTACCAGCGCAGGGGCCGGAACCATCAGCGTGCGGAGAGTATTCGCGAGCGTCCACGACAAGACCGGCCTGGCAGAGTTCGGGAAGTTCCTCACCGACAGGGGGATTGAGATCTTTGCGACGGGAGGGACTGCCTCCTTTCTCAAGGAGAACGGTATTCCCGTCACCAAAGGAGAGGATCTGACCGGCTTCGGCGAAATCCTCTCGGGGAAGGTCAAGAGCCTGAGTCCAAGGCTTCATGCATCCATACTCTTCGATCGGGCGAGCCAAACTGAGGCGGAACAGGTCAGAAGCCAAGGGCTCCTCCCGGTGGACATGGTCGTCGTTAACTTCTACCCTTTTGAAAGGGTCCCCCAAGACGCTCCGCTGGCCGAGGCTCTCTCGATGATAGACATCGGCGGTCCCGCGTCGCTCAGGGCGGCCGCCAAGAACTTTCGGTCGGTCGTCCCGGTGCCCCATCCTTCTGTCTACGGAAAGGTGATGGAGGACATCATTGCCAATTCCGCGATCGACCGGACGCCGGACGGGAGCCGTTTCCCCACGGGGGGTCCTGCCGCCGTCAGCCTGAGCCTTTCTCAGGAACTGGCAATCAGGGTTTATGAGACGACAGCGTCGTACGACGCCGCGGTCTCAGCCGGCCTCGGCCGGCGACTGGGACAGGAGGGCCGGGGCGTGAGCGTTCCCGAGAGGCTCTGCCTCGTCTATCGGAAAGCCTCCGGGCTGCGCTACGGCGAGAACCCGCACCAGGCCGCCGGGTTTTACCTGCCGCTTCGCGGGGGAACGGGCGAGGCACTGCCGTTTGAACAGGCGCAGGGGAAGGAGCTTTCGTTCAACAACTTGCTCGATCTCGCCGCCGCCGTCTGCACGTGCCGGGAATTGGTTGCCCCTGGCTGCGTCATCATAAAGCACAAAACTCCGTGCGGGGTTGCAGAGACAGAGAGTCCCCTGGCCGCGTTCCGGCTTGCACGGGACTGCGACCCCCTTTCGGCGTTCGGCGGCATCGTGGCGGTCAACAGAGAGCTGACGGAGGACGTTGCGCGCGAGATGTCCGGCATCTTCCTGGAGGCGGTGGCGGCGCCGGGCTTCACGGCAGGTGCGATGGCCTTCCTTTCAAAGAAGAAGAACCTGAGACTGTTGCGACTTCCGCCGGAGGCCTTCCGAAAACCTGAGACTCCCGGCCGGCAATTGAGATCCGGGCCGGGCGGGTTGCTGCTTCAAGAGGAAGACTCGCATCCGGAGACGTACGGAGAGTGGCGAGTCGTTTCCAAGACGCAGCCCAGCGATGAACAAACGAGAGGCCTGTTCTTTCTCTGGAAAGTGGCACGCCACGCAGTGTCGAACGCCGTCGTCGTGGGAAGAGGCGATGCGACGCTCGGGATCGGCTGCGGCCAGACGAGTCGAGTGGACGCCGTGCATATGGCGGTCTACAAAGCAGGAAGGGCGCAGCACGATCTGAGAGGAGCCCTGCTGGCATCGGACGGCTTTTTTCCCTTCAGGGATTCGGTGGACGCGGCTGCGGCCGCCGGCATCGCCGCGGTGGTGCAGCCGGGAGGCTCAATTCGGGACCGGGAGTGCATCGAGGCAGCAGACGAACATGGAATGGTAATGTGTCTCACAGGCAGGCGCTGCTTCAGGCACTGAGCTGCCTGCCCATTGACGGCCTCTTAAAGGAGACGACGGTTCTTGCGGAAGAAAAGGGAAACCATACTCATACTCGACTTCGGCTCTCAATACACACAGCTGATAGCGAGAAGAGTGCGGGAGAACGGGGTTTTCTCCGAGATCGTGCGGTTTGACGTGACGGCGGTACAACTCAGGAGAAGGCGGCCGGACGGGCTCATTCTCTCGGGAGGGCCGGCAAGCGTCTACGAGCCCGGTGCGCCTCAACTGGGACGCGAGCTGTTCGGCCTCGGGCTTCCGATTCTGGGGATTTGCTACGGAATGCACGTGGCCGGGCTCGCGCTGGGCGGCAACGTTCGGAGGGGCGTACAGGGCGAGTATGGGCGCGCGAGTTTCCAGCGCGCGGGCTACGATCCACTCCTGCACGGGCTTCCTGAGAGCTTCACGGTCTGGATGAGCCACGGCGATGAGGCCGCGTCGCTCCCGCAGGGATTTCGTCTGTCGGGCAAGACGGCGGACTGCAAGATCGCGTCGGCGTACGACGAGAAGAGACGAATACACTTCGTTCAATTCCACCCCGAGGTGCTCCACACCGATTTCGGCGGGAGGATTGTGGGCAATTTTCTGCGGCGAGTGTGCGAATGCAAGGGGACGTGGTCACTCAGGGAGTTCATAGAGGAGACGTGCCGAGACATCGGGGCCCGGGTCGGCGGCGGCGGTGCCGTTGCGGCTCTCAGCGGGGGCGTGGACTCCTCCGTCGCATGCGTGCTGGCTCACAGGGCCGTGGGTTCGAAGCTGATCTGCATATACGTTGATCACGGGCTCGAGCGAGCTCAGGATGCCCAGGTGTCAACGGGAATTCTGGAGGCAAAGTTCGGGCTCAGAATAGTACGAGTCGACGCGTCAGAACGATTCCTTCGGAGGCTGAGAGGCGTATCGAGCCCCGAGAAGAAGCGGCGCATCATCGGAGGAGAGTTTATAAGGGTGTTCGAGGAAGAAAGCGTAAGGCACGGGAGGCCGCGGTATTTGGTTCAGGGAACCCTTTATCCCGACGTCATCGAAAGTGTTTCCTGGAAGGGACCCGCGAGCACGATAAAGACGCATCACAACGTTGGCGGGCTCCCGCGCTCGATGAGATTGAGATTAGTCGAGCCGCTGCGCGAGCTCTTCAAGGACGAGGTCAGAGAAGTGGGAAGACTGCTGGGAATACCCAGGCGGGTTCTCATGCGCCACCCCTTTCCCGGCCCGGGCCTCGCCGTACGGATCATTGGGAGCGTTTCGAAGGAGAGGGTCTCCAGGCTAAGGGAGGCGGACAGGATATTCCTGGACGAGCTCAGAAGTGCCGGTCTCTACCACGACATCTGGCAGGCCTTCGTTGTACTCCTGCCCGTGAAGTCAGTCGGGGTCATGGGCGACAGAAGGACGTACGAGGACGTGGTTGCCCTGAGAGCCGTCACCAGCAAAGACGGCATGACCGCCGACTGGGCGAGGCTTCCGGCGCCGGTCCTCAGCAGGGTGTCCAACAGAATCGTCAACGAGGTGAGGGGCATAAACCGCGTGGTTTACGACGTGAGCTCGAAACCGCCGGCCACGATAGAGTGGGAGTAGGCCCTTGAAGGCGCCGCGCATTTCTTGGCGCCGCCTCAAACTTGTGCCCGAGAGACGGTGTATCAATAGTCGGAACTGAGTCGGGGCAGCTCTCCTGAACCAGGTGCATCCACGTTCAAGGACGTCTGTGAAATGAAAGCATGTGCGAATGGTATCTGCAACAGGCCTGCGCTTGTGGCCGCCCTGAGTGTTGCGGCGCTTCTCACCGTTGGCTCGTTTATCGGTCCGGTCTCCGCGGTCCGCTGCATGCCGCTCAGACCGGACATCCGGGAGCGACTTGGAAAGGACGGGACCCGATGGGCTCTCGGGGCAGTAGCAGCGAGCGGCGTGGACGTGCCGGTTGACGAGTTTCGCCTTAAGCTCTGGCGGAGCGGCGACGCCCGGCCCACGGTCGTGAGAATGCTCGTCCTGCTTGTGGAGTTTTCCGATCTGCCGGCCCAGACCGGAAAGAACAACCCTCGCTACTTCGAACAGCTGCTCTTCAGCCGGGGGGCGGGCACAAGCAAGACCCTGCGCAACTACTTCAAGGAGAACTCGTACGGGAAGCTGGACGTAATCGGTGACGTGCGCGGATGGTACAAAATGCCGCACGGCAGTTATTACTATTCAGGAAACGGAGCCGGCATCTGCGCTGAGTGCTATCCGTATAACGCGCGCAGGCTCGTGGAGGACGCCATCGAGGCCGCTCGCGCGGACGTCGACTTCTCGCTCTACGACAACGACGGGCCGGACGGGCTTCCTTCGTCCGGGGACGACGACGGATTCGTGGACGCTCTGTTCGTGGTGCACTCCGGCCCAAGCTTTGAGGAAACCGGAAATCCCAGATACATAGTCTCCCATCAATGGGCGCTGGCGCATCCGGTCTCGGTGGGAGGGACATCCGTCTACGTCTATGCCGCGGCGGCGGAATTCTCGAGGGTCGGGACCTTCTGCCACGAGCTGGCTCACATATTCGGGCTGCCCGACCTCTACGACAGACACTATGACTCGTACGCGCTGGACCTGTGGTCCCTCATGGCCGCCGGCGCATGGCTGGGAGACGGCCGCATCCCTTCGCATCTCGACGCTTGGAGCAAGGTCAAGCTGGGATTCGTTGATCCCGTCTCCGTGGAGATCAACGCGGAGAACGTTCTCCTTCCTCCAGTCGAGCGGTCTCCGGTCGTCTACAAGGTCTGGAAGAACGGTAGGGCGGCGAGCGAGTACTTCCTGCTGGAGAATAGACAGAAGACCGGCTTTGATTCCCCGTTGCCCGCAGGGGGACTCCTCATATATCACGTGGACGAACGCTCAGGCGACAACGACAATCAGAGTCGTTATCTCGTCGGGCTGGAGCAGGCCGACGGCCTCTTCGAGCTCGATCAGAGGCAACCTAACGTCGCATATGCGGCCGATCCGGGCGACCCGTTTCCGGGCTGGAGCGTCAACCGTAACTTCACTCAATTCTCCACGCCCAACAGCCTGAGCCACGACGGGAAAGACGTCGAGGTCAGGGTGAACAACATCTCCGTGCTTCCTGATTTTCACGTGCGCTGCGATATAACGGTGGAAACGGGGCCGTCGTTCATTGTGACAGGACTTCTGTGCGACGACCGCCCCGGCGGGAATCTGGACGGCAACGGCGATCGAGGTGAAGTGGTCAGTCTCTACTGCCAGCTGAAGAACGTCGGGAAGTCCGTTCAGAACGTCACGGCGAGCGCATCGTGTGCCAACCCTTACGTGAGGCTCACGTCGGCGGATTGCAGTTACGGCGCTATCATGGAGGACGAGACGCAACTCCCCCTGGAACCCCTCATCTTCGAGGTCGACAGCTCGCTGGCGAGGGATCCCTATCGCGCCTACCTGATAGTGACGTTCACGGACGGGGCGTACTTCGTTCAAAAAGAGACGTTGGTCGTGGCCATCGGGGACAGCCTCGGCCTTCTGGATGATTTCGAGACGGGGGAGGGCGAGTGGATTCACGGTGGAGCTCTCGGCGTGGATGACTGGCATCTCTGCACGGAACGAAGCGCGTCCGGCGGCCGCAGCTGGCACTGCGGGCTTCCTGGCCAGTCTGCGTATCGACCTTTCCAGGATTCCTTCCTGCGGAGCCCCTTTCTCGTGTCGGGAGCCGGCTCGGAGTTGACTTTCCGCCACTGGCTCGACGTAGAAAATGAGACCTCGACACTGGCGTGGGACGGGTGTTTTGTGGAAGTTTCTACGAACAACGTGCAGTGGCTGCCGGTCGAGCCTGTCGGCGGCTATCCGTACACTATGGACGTGAAGGGAAACCGGGATGTTGCCGGGCGGGGCTGCTTCTCGGGCCGAGAGCGAGTATGGAAAGACGCGGTGTTTGACCTGAGTGCCTACAGCGGGGCCCTCTGGGTGAGATTCAGGGTCGTGAGCGACTCCGCATCGTCGGGGGAGGGGTGGTACTTGGACGACGTTCACGTCAGCACCCGCCACGAGCCCTACACGGTGAGCTTCGGAGGCGCAACAAGCTCTCCCGGGCAGGTTGAGCTCGAATGGATCGTGACGGGTCGCCTGAGCACGTACACGGGGCAAGGCTTGTCTCTCCTGAGGAGGGACGACGGCGCGTTCGGAGAAACAGACGCTTTTGGGCGCGACCCGCACGAGGTCACGGTGATATTCGAGGACACGTGCCGGTCGCTGGGGCTCCACAGCTACCTGGACACGACGGTCACGGCCGGGAAGCGCTATTCATACCTGATTCGTGATATCGCCGCGGGCGGTACGGAGACTCTGATCGAGGGGCCTCAGGTTTACGTTCCGCACGGTGCCTTGTCTACCGGCTTCTCGTCCGTCACGCCCAACCCGATGGCGCTGGGGCGAGAGGCGTTGCAGATTTCGTTCGCGATTCGTGAAGGATCTGGGGGACCTGTCGCGACTGACGTGAGGGTGGGGGTGTTCGACGTGTGCGGAAGGGCCATCAGGGTCCTGCTCGAGAAGAGGCTTTTCTCCGGCAATCACACCGTGTCGTGGGACGGGACTGATCACGCCGGGAATCAGGTTCAGAGTGGGATCTACTTCATCTCCCTGGAGACCGGCAGGACTCGCGGAAGCAGGAAGATCGCTGTACTCAAGTAGCCCGATGAAGAATGCTGTGTAGAAAGCGGCCACACACTGGAGACGACTGCGGAGGGAGTGCCGCCGGTGCGCCTGTTCGGTCGTGGAGAGCGTTTGCGTTTCCGCTCGCGCGACGAATCGCCCGGGCTTCTCTTCCCGCGAAGATCGTTCTGTGTCTTCTCTTGGCCTTCCGCGCCTACCCGCTGTTCTCTCAAACAGCTGCGGTTGCAGAGCGCGAGACACTTGCTTCTGCGGCGGCAGCCGCGGATTCTATCGTCACTCTGGAAAGGCTGATTTTCGTTGCGCAAAGGGAGGGAGACCTTGAGACGTCCGCCAGGCTCATCAGGGAAAGGCGAGCGAGCGTCGCGCGGGTCAACGCGGCACTCCTTCCGGTGCTGCGTGCCGGCACCCCGGAGCTTCTGGACGCAGCGGCCGACGTGGGCCCGTATCTTCTGGAGACCGCGGATCGCGAAAGGACGCTCGACCTGCTTCTGTCCTACCTGAGTGTCGTCCCGGCCCACAGGCGGGGTTCCGGTGAGCTCTGTCTCGTCGCGGGCCTTCTGCTCAAGAACCTCGGCAGGCACCGCGAAGCCGCCCGGTATTTCGAGAGGGCTTCCAGGGCACCGTTTGGACTCTCTTCTCACGCGCTCTGCCTGGCCGTGGAGTCCACGGTGGCCTCGCAAGACGTGCTGAGGCTCCTCGAGCTCAAGGCTCGGCTCGACGTCTGCGGTGCCCCGCGGCCGCTGCTGGCAAGAGCGCGCCTTGCGGCGGCTCGCGAGCTCGCAGCAACGCCTTACGCGACTTCGGCCTCTGAGCTGCTTGACTCACTCACCGCATCGGATTTCTCTGCAAGAGAGAGGACGGCGTTCGCGTACTCCAAGGGACTCGTGGCGGAGAATACGGGTAACTTGCGGACAGCGGCCGGGCACTACCTGGAAGCTTTCGACTCCAATCAGTCTTCTGCTGAAGCCGTCCTGGCGGCTCGCTCGTACGTGCGCCTGGCAGAGCAGGCGGAGACCGGACGTCACAGGGGAGCGCTCTTGTTGGCCGCCCAGTGCCTTGTCCGGAGTGGGGCAAGGGCGGAGGGGGAACGGTTACTCGAAGGACTCTTCAGGGACGGCAAAGGGTTCGCACAGGCCGGTTGGGAACTGGGCAGGCTGCACCATCGCACCGGAAAATACGCGGAGGCAGAGAAGACGTTCAGGCGGCTGAGAGCGCTCGAGAGAACGCGGGGAGAGCAAGATCGCGCGAGCCTGTGGATCGCGCGATGCGTGAGGGATTCGGGCAGGGGTGCGGACGCCATGGCGCTTTTTCGGAAAATCGACCTCCGGCGCGAAAGCTCAGGGTCGGCGGAGGCGGCGTGGGAGCTGGGGATGGAGCTGGAAGGTGCCGGCAGGCTGCGTGACGCCGCAGGCGTCTATGGAGCTCTCAGACGAGAATTCCCGAGTGCGAGGATAGGCCAGGAGGCCCTGTGGCGGAGCGGCTTCTGCGAATACAGGCAGGGCGCAAAAGACACGGCGCGGGCGACCTTTGCTCAGGCGGCGAGGGTTGCCACCGAGGGCTGGATTCGCGACATGGCGCTCTTCTGGGAGCTCAAGTGTCGCTTTGAGCTTGGGGACTCCATTCCGGCGGGAGAGCTCAGTGCGCTCTCATCGGGGGGCGACTCGCTGTACGGAATGCTTCTCAGGGCGATGGCGGCGCGCGGCCGGGCCACACCGGCGACGTTCCGGGCCCCGTGGGACGCCGGTTGTGAGGGCGGCGTGTCGCTCGGGAGGTCGGAGGCGGGGCCTGCGACGAGCCTGAGCCCTGGCTCACCGGGGGACGGACTCGCCGGGCCGTTTGATGAGGGGCTTGGTGCGACACTGTCGCCTGGCTCGCTGGCGAGCCTGGTGCGCTTCGGTCTGGACGGTTTCGTGAGAGAGGGACTGCGGCTTGCCAGACGGGAAGCCAGGGGCGACACGAGAGCTCTCCTCCTGGTGGCACAGAGCTACTGGAGAGCCGGGCTCCTGAGAGAAGCGCTCCTGTTGAGCGGCCAGCTCCTGCCCGAAGAAGGACGGCTGGGGGCCTCGGACAGACACTTTCTCCGAAGGATGCTCTACCCGGTCTTTTCTCCCGACCTTCTTCTGGAGAGCAGCAAGGCGCAGGGGGTGAGTCCCTTTCTGATACTCGCCGTCATGAGAAGGGAGAGCATGTTTGACCCCGAGGCGGTCTCGAGGGCCGGAGCCGTAGGCCTCATGCAGATGCTCCCTTCGACCGCGCGAGAGGTGGCGTCTTACCTGGGGCACGATGCCCCGTCGGCGAACGGGCTGAAGTCGCCGGAGATAAGCATCCGCTACGGCACCTGGTTACTTGGACGTCTCAAGGGGAGGTTCTCAGACCGCGTGGAGGTGGCACTGGCGGCATACAACGCGGGCGAGCACAATGCCGAGAGATGGCTCAAGAGGCCGGGCTCCGCAGATGGCTTTGTGTTCATGGAGAGCATATCGTTCAGGGAGACGAGGGAGTACGTCCGCGGGGTGTTGGGCGACGTCCACGCGTATGCGGGTATCTACGATCGGCGTTGACCTGCCAGCGCCGGCACCTCTGCCTGTTCCGCGACGGTTTCAGCCGTGGCAGCCGGCAGCGTGAAACTGAAGCAGCTTCCCCGGCCGACCTCGCTCTCCGCCCAGATTCTCCCTCCCATTCGCTGGACGAGCTGCCTCGAGATGGCGAGGCCCAGACCCGTCCCACCAGGTTTTCCCTTCACCTTGTCGGCCACCTGCTTGAACTTGTCGAAGACACGCTCCAGCTCCTCTTTGGGGATTCCCGGGCCATTGTCCGCCACGGCGACCTTCACGTATCTCGGTCCGCCGCCGGAGGCCGCAGCCGCACCTCTGATCTCCTCGGCGCCGGCACAGTCCACCCGCACGTGCCCGCCGGAATCCGTGAACTTGACGGCGTTGCTTATCAGATTGACGAGAATCTGTACGAGCCGGTGCTGGTCGGCCATCACGTCGGCGCTTGACGTCGCTTCGTGGACCTCGACTGTGACGTTCTTCTTCTGTGCGATGGGCGTTACGCTCTGCAGGGCAACCTGAATCGCCTCGCCCACGT
Source organism: Candidatus Eiseniibacteriota bacterium (assembly GCA_043797775.1). Lineage (GTDB taxonomy): Bacteria > Eisenbacteria > RBG-16-71-46 > JAFGJU01 > JAFGJU01 > JAZDPI01. The sequence goes on along the minus strand of JAZDPI010000284.1, from coordinate 26 downwards.
TGACCGGCCCCAGGACGAGCGTTGCC
>JAZDPI010000281.1:0-6554 GCA_043797775.1 Candidatus Eiseniibacteriota bacterium | reverse complement strand
CAGCGCGGTCATTCCGAGCGCGCCCACGCGGGACAGACAGCGTGTTCCCATCTCACTCCCTCCGTAATGGCATCCGTTTGCCGTTCAGCCCTTTGATGGTTCTCAAAATGCGTGAGACAACTGCAAAATAGAGCACGGCCCCGCACTAGTCAAGAGAAAACGCACCTGCGGAGCCGTCTCGCGTGGCGGCCGCACGTAATCCCGCAAGAAGGGTGCCGTTCACATGAGAGTAGGCCGCCGGCTCATATATAACCGGCGGCCTGGGCGCTGGAGCGTCGGGTTGTTCTGTGACCTCATCCCATTGCTCGAGCTCTCCGCCGGCCCGACGCACTGCCGGAGAGCTTTCACGCTATCTGGATATGCCATCGAGGAGGAACTCGTCTATCTTTGCCTCCTCCTCCTGCCTCACGGCTTTGATCTTCAGTTTGAGCGTCAGAGTCATCTCCGTGTCCTCTTCGCCAGGACGCAGGAGGACCGGCAATTCAATGACGCGCTCTTCATGCCTTTCCCATTGTTCGACGCCGGCCTCTTTCTGTGCATGGGGCTCTGCGGACGTCGAGCCTGGGGGGTCCTGCACCGCACGGAACCTCTCGGCCGGCGGCTCCTCGGCACAAGCCTCGTCCCTGGCGAAGATGCCGACGTTGTTGCGCCTTATGATGCCGAGGAATGATGGCTCATCACCGGGAGTCTCGCGCTCAGCGGGTGCGGCCGCAGCCTCCGGCGCCTGGTCCGTGGGAGGTGTCTCTTCGACTGCCTGTGTCTCCTCAGCTTGAGGGACGTGCTCCGCCTCCGGCGGCAGGTCAGCCTCCGGTGCCAGGCCGGCTTCCGGCGCTAGATCGACGTGCGGCGTCGGAACGGCTTCAGGTGCCGCCGCTGCCTCCGGGGACAGCCCAGTCTCTGCGTGCTGTTCGGCATCCAGGGCCATGGGCGCGGGTTCCGCTTCCTTCGACAGGATGACTTCTTCGCGTGTTATCCGCGCTTCCAGGGCCAAGCTCTCCGTAGGCGTCCGGAAGAAGCTCCCCGCATGCTCCTGCTCCTGGACTATGAAGGGCTCTCCCTCGTCTTCGGGCTCAACCTGCATGGAATCCTGAGGCGTCTCCTCTCCGGCAGCGCGGGCCGCCTCCGGGGCAAGTTCGGGCGATTCCGCTGCGTCGGGCGCGGTCGACCGGGCAAGGGGCTCCTGGGCAATCATTTCCTCTCCCGCGATGATGTCGTCCACCCCTGCCGATTCGACGCCGGTCCCTGCCTCGGCGGCTTGCTCAACCAGCTCGAGTTCCTCAAGCGCGGACTCCTCGGCGTCAAGCAAAGGGCTTCCCGCGTAAACATCACCCGGCCCGGCTTCCGCGGTCTTCGGGGACTCCTCGACAGTAGTCTCCACGCTCGAGACTTCGAGTCTCTCTCTCTGGCTGTGTGATTCTTCCTCGGAACGAGCGCACAAAGCCGAAACCAACGTAGGCTCCGCCGCTTGCTGCTTGCGTCCGAGGTGCCTTCCCACGATCATGCGCTGCCCGATTTCTCCTGAGAGCTTCTCAAGAAGAAGCCTCGACAGCCCTCTGAAGGTCTCAAACACGCCGACACCCTCCGTTGCTATGGCCTCAAAACACGGAACGTTTCTCTGATTCAGCTCGCCGTTCAGCTCTTCAAGTGTGTAAATATCGGGGAGATCTCGCTTGTTGTACTGAAGGACCAGCGGGATGCTCCCGAGAGTCATGTCGTACTCTGCAAGGTTTTCCTCGAGGTTCCCCAGACTCTCTTTGTTCTCTTCCATCTTGCCGATTTGCGAGTCGGCTATGAACGCGAGGGCGTCTACTCCTCTGAGCACCAGCCTCCTTGTTGCGTTGTAGAAGACCTGGCCTGGCACGGTGTACAGGAGGAATCTGGTCTTGAATCCTCCGAGCTCGCCCAGATCCAGAGGAAGAAAGTCGAAGAACAGAGTCCTGTCTGTCTGTGTCTTCATCGAGACCATCTTCCCGCGGCTGGATGCAGGAACGCTGTCGTATATGAATTCCAGGTTGGTGGTCTTGCCTCCAAGCCCGGGTCCATAGTACACAATCTTGGCGTTCGCTTCCTTGCCAGAGTAACTTATGACCACCATCGTGTTTCTCCTTTGAACCTGTCCCGGCCGCTGCGTCAACGAGGAACTTGGGCAGAGCCCTTTTGAGCTCGAACTTCCGCGTTCTTCTGTAGCTACCCTGCTTGGTTCGACGACCTACCTCGCCGTCTCCAACACTGGCAGCCGCGGCCGGGACAGAACCACGGCTCTCACTTCAATTGTGCGCCGGGGCGCACATGCGCAATTAGTGCCATTCTGGGAGGTAGCACTTTTCATGCCACAACGCCGCGGGGGGCCTGGCGTGGGACTCGCCTGCTAGGGACGGCCGGAGAACGGGTTAGGAGGTTGGAAGACAACGTATCAACAGGCCGGAGAGGAATCAAGGGATCCTGACGTTGCTTTCTGCAATCCGAATTGCAGAAAACAACTCGGCGAGAAAAGACTGAGAAGAGGTCGGTCCTGGCGGCTCAGTTCGGGGCGACTCGAACGGCCTCGCGGCGTCCTAGCATCTGCCGTTTCGTTTGATCCAAATGCCGGGCCGCTCTTTCATCTGGGGCTTGAGCCCCGGCTCAGCTCCGCCTGCTCTGTAGTGTTTAAGGAATATCTTCTTCAGTTCCTCATAGTTGTCGGATGGGAAGTAGCGGCTGACCCTGCCGAACATGCCGTCTCTCTCGGAGAAGATGAAAAGCGTCAGCTCGGTGACTTTCTCGTACTGCTCCTGGGCGTATGCCAGCTCCGGCGACTCCTCCAGGTCAATCCAAAGAGAGGCCTGTGGAGAAGCAACGTCGAAACTGTGCTTGCTGGCCATGAGGTATTCCCAGAGGCCGTAGATCTCCATCGGCACGTACCTCACTGTCGAAGAAGCGGGGGCGTCCTTCCTGGCAACCTCACATCTCACAAGTTTCTGACTCGGCATGTGAATCTGGCTCCTTCCTAGGCAAGACCAAGGGTGGCACGCAACTTGCTCAAACGGCAGCGGTCACTCATCCGTTCTGCCGGGAGGAAAAACATGAGAATAGGACCTCTGTACCGCAGGCCGCTCAGGCGCACGAGCAAGCTCTCCATCTACTGCCGTCCGGCAAACCGAGTGTACGCGCGTTGTCCCCTCGGGGAGAACGCGGCGACCTGCCCGTTTGCCTCCGAATGCCTCAGCGGCCCCAGGATCTCGGAAAAACATGTCTCATCGGGCATCGGAAGGTCCGCCTCGGCGAGGCGCAGAGCAAATCTCACACACAGGATCTCGAGTCTTGTGCACATACTATTGAACTGAGATTGTTCTGTCAAGCTGTATGTCTCTGCCGGAATTGAGGCTAGATGTCCCGCCTTTCTATTCCCGCGCTTCTCCGTTCCGGGATCCGTCGAATCCGCATGTTTCTGTGAGCCCAAACCGAAACACTGGCAATTCTCGTGACTTACGCCTTCACCTGCGGGCGAAATGTCCTTGACAAGCAGCGGGGGTTCGACTAGGTTTCATGCGTAGATTGCCCCGTCCTCGGCCTGCAAGGAGCGAGTCTGTCAATGATCCCCCTAATCGTTTTCAACATTGTTAGGTGGACCGTATCTGCGATGCCGGTGAGAATGGGCTACTTCGTTGCAAGGAAATTGGCCGGTGTTCACTATCGTTTCTTTCCGGGCCGGCGCTCGGGCGTTCTCTCAAACGTGCGCCACGTCCTTACCGACTCCCCTTCCCCCAGGTTCCGGACCATGGGTGAGCGGCAGGTGGCGGAGCTGATTTTCCGACGCTTCAACGGCTTTCTGTTCGAGTTCTTCAGGATGTCCAGGCTGAGGGCGCGTGACCTGCCCAAGACCGCTGCCTTCAAGGGACTCCATCACGTTGACGCAGCTCTGGCCAAAGGCAAGGGCGTGATAGTCGCGACGGCTCACATAGGCAACTGGGAGTTTGGGGGGCTTGCGCTCTCGCTCCTGGGATACAGGCTCCACGTGGTTGCAGGCGTGCAGTTCAGCAAGTACCTCTCTGAACACGTGAAGAACCTGAAACGGAGACACGACATAAACGTGGTATCACCTGAGGAGGGGTATCGCGTTCTTTTCCGAGCCCTTCACAACAACGAGGTGGTAGTATTGCTCGTGGACGGTGACGTCTTCGTCAACGGCTTGAGTCTTGACTTCTTCTCTAGGCCGGCCAGGATACCCTCAGGTGCGGCCGCCCTGTCGCTGCGGACCGGGGCTCCCATCGTGCCGGGGTACGTGAGGGCGGAGGGTGGTTTTCGTTTCGAGGTCGTTGTAGACGAACCGATCTTTCCTCACTCCACGGGGAACAAGTCGGAGGACGTCGAGAAGCTCACGAGACAGGTCCTCTCGAAGGTGGAAAGTTACATTGAAGAAAACCTGGACCAGTGGTGTATCTTCAGAGAGATCTGGTCCTCCCCCGCTGAACGAAGCGGTGCAATAAGCAAAGAACGCGCGGAGAACGATGTCCTTCAAGACTCCGTTTCCCACAACTGACAAGCGCCACGCCGGGAGCGACACCGAGGTCGTGCAATCGTCAGAGGTTGCGTCTCGACCTCACGTCGCCGAGCCCTCTGTTTCCAGGCAAGACAGGCGGCGGACCCTCAACATCGCTATTGTCTCGCACGCCTACTACCCTCAGTTCGGCGGCGTCAGCGAACACGTTCACCATATCTCGGAGGAGTTGAGGAAACGGGGACACTCCGTCACCATAATCACCTGCAATCACAAGAACTCCAACAGTTGTGGAGAGTCTCCACCCATTCACGGAGGCGGCTCGGGCGGGAACAACGTTCTACGCGTCGGCAGCAACCTGCTTGTGCCTTACAACGGGGCACACGTGAACCTCACGGTGGGATGGAACGTCTACGGCAAGATGAGGCGACTCTTTAGAGACGGCAGCTACGACGTTGTGCACGTTCACTGCCCTCTCGTGCCCGTGCTTCCACTAGCCGCGACAAGAACATCGAGAGCTCCGGTTCTCGTCGGCACGTTTCACGCCTCTTCCAAGTCGAGTGCCGGTTACCTGCTGTTCCGGAAAATTCTCAAGAAATACCACAGAAAGCTCGACGGCAGGATAGCCGTCAGCGTTCCTGCAAGGGATTTCGTCAGCAGGTACTTCGGCGGAGAATACAGAATAATCCCAAACGGCGTTGACCCGACAAGGTTTCATCCTGACCGGGAGCCCATAGGGGAATTGGCGGACGGCACCCTGAACGTGCTCTTTGTAGGAAGGCCCGACCCGAGGAAGGGACTTGAGCACCTGATCAGGGCGATGGGAATCGTGAAGACCCGGACCAAGATTCCGTGCAGGCTTGTCATTGTCGGGGACGGGCCGGAAAGGAAGGCCTACGAGAAGATGGTTGCCCCATCTCTGCGGGAGGCCGTGAGGTTCGTCGGAAGCGTCCCGCTCGACGTGGTACCTCGCTACTTCGCAAGTGCACACGTGTTCTGCTCTCCTGCTACCCGCAACGAGAGTTTCGGAATCGTTCTTCTGGAGGCCATGGCGTCCGGGGTCCCGGTCGTTGCCTCAGACATACCAGGTTACAGGAGCGTCGTCTCGAGCGGGCGTGAGGGCCTGCTAGTGCGACCGGGCGACGAGCAGACCCTGGCTGACGCGATACTCACCTTGCTGCGGGATCGAGACCTCAGAAGAGAAATGGGAACGACCGGAAGGAATAAGGCTCTGGACTACTCGTGGGAGAGAATTGCACAAAGGACCGAAGCCTACTACGAGGAGATACTTGTTGCCAAGGGCCTCACAGAATCTGCCGCCCCTCGCCTAGGATATCATTAACGGCGTCTCTGAAGTGATCGCTGGAGAGCGCCTTCCCGAGCCCCACTCTCTCTTTGTATATGTCCCAGGAACGGGCGATTTCTTTCCCGAGATAGGCCAGAATCTTGCCTTCTGCGAGCCCCCTGTCTCTTGCTTCCCTGTTGTAGGACAGTATGTCGGACACAAGCGCCCTGGCGAGAATCTCGGGGTCTTCCTCGGGTATCCTGGCCTGGGGCGGCGTGGGTTGTTCATCGGGAGGAAGCGAGGCTGCCGATTCCGGCTCGCCGCCCGGCTCGGGTTCGGCCGCCGGGCTCTCCGCCGACGCGTCCTCAGCCTCTGCTGCCTGCGCCGGAGGGGGAACCTCTTCACGCCCGGCCTCGGTGCCTTCCAAGCCCCTTCCCCCGTCGCCTGCGACTCGATCGGCCCCGAAAGCGCTTCTGACAACCTCTTTTCCGAAGAGTTTCTCGCCGAGCGTCTCCGCGTCTTCTTCCACCTGCCTCTTCACGTCGAATATCACCCGACACTTCGGACACCGGACCTTGACGCCCGAGGCGGGCAGCCTCTCAACCGATATTTTGTACTTCGTGCGACAGCCTGTGCATTGGACGATCATCTTGTCACCCGCTTTCGAGTTGCAAGCAAAGTGTATCTTTATTCACGGGGACAACGGAGCAAGAAATGAGCCAAATTCTCACGGAGCTGGAAGAGCGGCAAGCATGTCTCTGAGCTCGCTCAGCGTTCGCCTTGCCGGAGCGT
>JAZDPI010000221.1:0-3644 GCA_043797775.1 Candidatus Eiseniibacteriota bacterium | reverse complement strand
CTCATTGCTGGACACCTCGCAGTTCCTGATTTCGGGTACCGACGAGTAGAACGTCATACCGGCTGAAGAATTCTCTCGGATTACGCAATCATTGATCGTCGGGTCCGAAGAGTAAGCGCTTAGACCTCCGCCGTCGTTATGTTCAATCAGACAGCTCTGTGCCAGGAGCTTGCCCGTTGAGTAACAGTCGATCCCCCCGCGTTCGTTGTAGCTGATTGTGCTGTTCGTCAGCACTTGTGCCGACTCTTCGTAGCTACTCACACCGACACCCTCGTTGCTACTGACGAGACAGTTCTCGATCAAGGACTCGCTCTCACCGTAACAGCCGAACCCATCGCCACCGTTTTCGATGACCGAGCAACCCAGCGTTATCGGTCCCGATATGTCGTAAGAGTCGACACCGTCCCAACTGTTTTCCGACACCAGGCAGTCCAACAGCTTGGGATTGGCATCGTTGTTACAGACCAAGCCTGAAAAGCCATTCAGCCGGATCGTGCACTCTGTGAAGAGGTTCAAAGATCCTTCATTGCACACGATGCCTTCATCCGAGTTACTTTGAATCAAGCATCGGGTAAATCGCGCTTCCGAGAACAGGAAACAGATTCCTACGCCTTCATTGTCTTCGACCACACAATCGAACACCGCAGGACGGGAATACTCGCAGCGTATTCCGGCACCGTCTTCTGCCTTGCCGTGTCTGATGGTAATACCACGCAGTATCGTCCGAAGATTCTCTCCGCAAGAGAAATAGATGCCGCGTCCTGATCCTTGACAGTCAATTACGCAGGTTTCAGCTCCACTTTCCGACACCACCATGATTGGCTTGCCGCGGAAATCAATATCCTTGTTCCCCTCTCCTGTGTAAATGCCTTCTCCCACTTCGATGATGTCGTAGTCGCTCGCGGCATCAATCGCGGCTTGAATCATGCAGAAAGGATTAGTCTGTGATCCGTTGCCGGCGATGGACCCCGTCTCACTGACGAAAAGAGTCGCGGAAGGAACTGAATTGCTCTGCGCTGGATCGCTCCCGTGGACGAACTCGTAGATATTCAGAACACCGTCTCCGTCGGAATCGACTTCTGCATCCGTCGAGTTCAGAGGGTTGAGACCGCTGTGGCTCAGTTCATACACGTCATTGATCCCGTCGCCATCCTGATCGTGCGGGCTCGTTCGAGGAATTCTTAGAATCCGATAGTAGCCGGCTGAAGCCGACCTGGGAGCGGCCGACGTGCAAGTTTGAATTGGGTCCGAACCCAGTCTCATGCCGGCCACGGACCACTGCCCTGTTGTCAGAGTGTCGAGCGCGTGAACTTGATAGTAAGAATCCGTCTGAGAAGGGAATCTGAAGATGAAGTCACTGGACGTGGCTCGAGTTACATCGACAGTAAAGTCAGCTCCTCGTGTTGGAAGAACCGTCAAAGCCAAGAAGACAAAAAAAGACAACCCTAGGAAACACCTGTTAGTCACACCCCTCACCCCTGCAACAGCGGGACCGAATCCAAACCCGCACTTAATTGGAATTTGCTCGGTAACATAACCCTCACTCCGAGGCAAGAAAAATGGAAGTATGCGGGGATCTTTTGGAGCTGTTTCGCGTGGACCTTCGCCGGCGCGTTCGAACGAGCAACGATGAATCAGTTTTCCAACCCTTGAACTTGGCCGCCGAAGGAGGCAAAACGGCCGAAAGAAGTTCTAAGGTTTGGATAACTTGTGCGGAATCCGTGACTCACGGCTCGCTGGTCGTGAACGTCTTCATGTCGCGGGCGCAGAGGATCTGGATCACGCTGCGGCCGGATGTTGCGGCCGGCGGCACGCCGCCGCCGGGTTCGACCCACTGGCCGGCCATGTAGAAATTCTCCAGCCCCGGCAAGGTCTTCTTCATCTTCAGGCTCATGGACTTGGTCGTCAGGAGCCAGCCTTCCCACGCGCCCTTCCACACGCCGGTGTACCGCTCGTACGACATCGGCGTCGCCACGTCCGTCATTTCGACCTGCGTATCGAGTCCGGGGTAGCGTTTCGCGAGCTGGGTGACGACGGCGGCGCCGATTTTCTTCTTCTCGGAAGAATCAGGGGAAGAATCAGGGGGAAGAAGAAGAATCAGAGAAGAATCAGGGTCAGACTTAAATATTAAACATTCACCAATCGAACACGCGCGAACGCCTCCGCCGACTTCGGATCACCGGCCAGCTTCTGCTGCAGACGGCTCCTCTGCTGTCCCACCGCCGCGCAACTGATGCCCCCATATTGTTGCCCTGCCGCCCGCTGCGACAGTCCAGCCAGGCTGCAAGCCAACTCCAGCATCACACTCTTGGCAATCCCTGCCGCATTCCCGTGCCGGCACAGTAGCTCTTGCGGGACCCCGAACTCCTTTGCCACTGCTTTCTCCAGTCGCTCCAGGGAGACTGTACGCTCCCTCGGCCAATGCTGATCGGCATCCTTAGCCCGGTCCCTCGCCCTCTTCCGCATCCCCTCCTCCGTCTCCTGCCGGAACGCCTCATCCCCAACCGCGTACCGGCTGGCCCTCATCGCCGATTCCATCTCCTCATCCCACCCGACCGCCATACTCTCCAGATACCCGCAGTACCGCCGCCGGTTCTCCTTCTCGCTCCTCCCGTGCAACAGTTCCAGCCACCGATAGTCCACCCACATCTCCGGCGCACCCCATCCCGCATACCCCCGCCCGCTGCTCCACTCGTACCCCCTCAACGCCTTCTTGATCGTTTCGGGCTCCTTGCCCTTCATCGCGCGCGTCCGCACCGGATTCAAATGCACGTACCGCGTCACCCGCAGCAGGTACTCGTCCCCTCCCACCAACTTCGCCCCATACCGCCCTTGAAACACATGGCCCGGCCACCGGTGCTTGTACCGAAAATACAGCGCATACGCCGTGTTCAACCGCCTCATGAACGCATTCAGGTTCCCCCGTGGGGTTTCCACCAGCAGGTGATAATGATTGGGCATCAGCGCGTAGGCGTACAGGACCACTCCGTCCCTTTGGAGCGCTTCCTGGAGCTGATGAAGAAACCTTCGGTAATCGGCGGAATTCAGGAAGACGGCTTTGCGACCATTCCCCCGCGCGGTGACATGGTATCGGGCTCCGGCAAATTCCTTCCTCATCGGTCTGGGCATGATCCCGACTTTATCATCCACGCCGATCGAGTACAGCCTAATGTTTAATATTTAAGTCTGACCCTACTGCCCTACCCTACTGCCTCTACTGCCTCTACTGCCTACCTGGGCATGATCCCGACTTTATCATCCACGCCGACCGAGTACAGCCTAATGTTTAATATTTAAGTCTGACCCTACTGCCTAAATTCTTCCAATCCTTGGAAAATCTTCCCGCAATTTTTCCAACCTTCGGACAAAACCACCTAAAGTTAATAGTTTAGGTCTGACCCTGACGCTCTTAGGTCTGACCCTGACGCTCTTACTAGATTACTGCCTACCTTTGTCCTTCTCGGCCTTCTCTTTCGCTTCCTTAACCAGCTTCGGAAGGTCGGGCTTCGAGGGGCGTTTGTTCTGACGGAACGAGGTCTTCGCCTCGTCGGTGAGTTGCTTCGTCACCTCGTAAGGAAGGTCCGTCGCCTGCTCGAGATTCCGGTCACCGTAGGGGTTCGTCACAGCCTTCCCTCGCAGACGGA
>JAZDPI010000211.1:0-4172 GCA_043797775.1 Candidatus Eiseniibacteriota bacterium | reverse complement strand
GCCGTTTCATCGGCCGCGTCGGCGGAGAAGTCCCCGGTCATCATCGCGATCTCAGAGGGAGCGATAAAGTACGCCGGCTTCAAGGCGATTGTGACGCTGGTAAGGATGTTTGCTACCGATGCGCCGGTGCCCCTGTCGCTCCACTTGGATCATGGAAAGGACATGGATGTGATCCGTCAGTGCATCCAGGGGGGATTCACTTCTGTGATGATAGACGCGTCCGACAGGAGCTTCGACGAGAACGTGCGGATTACGAAGTCGGTTGTTGAGATGGCGAAAGCCGGAGGCGTTTCCGTAGAGGCAGAGCTGGGAAAGCTTGCGGGGATTGAAGAGGCGGTATCCGTTGCCGAACGGGAGGCGGTGTTGACCGATCCCGCGGAGGCAGAGGCATTCGTGCAGAAGACGCGCATCGACTCGCTGGCAGTCTCGATCGGCACCTCTCACGGGGCGTACAAGTTCAAGGGGGAAGCGAGGCTCGCGATAGAGAGGGCGCGGGAGATTCGGAACAGGATTGGAATCCCCCTGGTCCTCCATGGGGCATCGGGTGTGAGTCAGGAGACGGTGGAGAAGGCAGCACGATTCGGCGCGGTGCTCGGCAGGCCCGCAGGCGTGCCGGACGCGAGCATCAAGGAGGCTATCGCGGCGGGCGTCGCCAAGGTCAACATCGACACTGACATGAGGCTGGCCTTCATGGCGTCCCTGAGGGAGACTCTCGCCACGAAGCCCGGAGAGTTCGACCCCAGAAAGATCCTCGGCCCTGCCAGGGATGCGATCAAGGAGGTCGTGAGAGGCAAGATGCTCCTTTTCGGGAGCAGCGGCAGGGCGGCCTAGCGCGGGAGTTGCGCGGTGCCCGTAGCGCGGTCCGTCAGCGCGGTGGCGAGTCCAGATGAGCTCGTCGCGGGCAGCTCCACGAACGTAATCTGTTGTTTCTCAATGAGCTATGGCTTTTTGGATCTCCTTTTTTGGGGTTTCCTTCGAGGGCGATCTGTGCTAGAGTCCTTCACAAGCTGAGCTCCAGCCGGGGCATTTCGACACCGACGTTTCTGCGGTTCAGAGATAAGTCAGGGGGGAGAAGACATGGCGATCAAAGTCGGCATCAACGGATTCGGTCGTATTGGAAGGCTCGTCTTCAAGTCGACCTTCGTGAGAAAAGAGAAAGATATCGAGATCGTTGCAGTCAATGACCTGGCGAACACCGAGACGCTGGCCCATCTCCTCAAGTACGATTCGGTTCACGGCGTCTTTCCGGCGGACGTGAAGGCGGAGGGGGAGACGATCAGGATCGGCTCCGGCCGACAGCTCAAGGTGCTTCGCGAAGCGGACCCTGCAAATCTCCCGTGGAAATCGCTGGGCGTCGACTTCGTTGTCGAGTCGACCGGTGCGTTCGCCGACAGAGAGAAGGCCGCGAAACACATTGCGGCGGGCGCGAAGAAGGTGATGATCTCCGCCCCCGGGAAGAAGGCCGACGTCACAATTGTGATGGGAGTCAATGAGCACGTGTACGACCCGTCGAAGCATGACGTGGTCTCAATTGCCTCCTGCACCACGAACTGCCTGGCCCCGGTCGCCAAGGTGCTCAACGAGAAGTTCGGGATCCTGCACGGCCTGATGACGACTATACACGCCTACACCAACGATCAGCAGATTCTGGATTTCCCTCACAAGGACCTGCGCCGGGCGAGAGCCGGAGCGGTGTCCATGATCCCGACTACGACGGGTGCGGCCCGTGCCATCGGCCTGGTCCTGCCGGAGCTGGAAGGGAAGCTGGACGGGCTTGCCGTGAGGGTGCCCGTGGCGGACGGATCTCTGGTTGATCTGGTCGTCGCAGTGAAGAAGCCTACGACGGCCGACGAGGTCCGGGCCGCGTTTAGGGAGGCCGCCTCGGGAAGTCTCAAGGGCTACCTCCAGTACAGCGAAGATCCCATTGTTTCCGTTGATGTAATAGGGAACCCGTACAGCTCGATCGTCGACGGGCCCCTCTGTTCCGTCGTAGGCGGAACGATGGTCAAGGTGATGTCCTGGTACGACAACGAATGGGGTTTCTGCCAGAGGGTCATCGACCTCATCAAATACATGATGAAGTGAGAACCAATCCGCGGGAGACGGGAAATGTTTAGAAAGCTCACGGTCAGAGATCTTCCTCTTACCGGGAAGAGGGTCGTGACAAGAGTCGATTTCAACGTCCCTTTTGATAAAGAGGGAAACGTTGCCGACGCGACGAGGATAGAGGCCTCCCTGCCCACCATTCGCTACATGATGGAGAAGGGGGCGAGGATCATACTCATGTCCCACCTGGGCAGGCCGAAGGGGAAGCGCGTGGACAGCATGAGCCTCAGGCCCGTGGCCGAGAAGCTCAAGACCTTCTTGCGAAAGAACGTGGCCTTTGCAGACGACTGTGTTGGACCCGGCGCGAGACAAGTGGCCTTCTCTCTCAAGGACGGGGAGGTTGCGCTTCTCGAAAACCTCCGGTTTCACGCGGAAGAGGAGGCGAACGAAGAGGGGTTCTCTCGGGAGCTGGCGCAGCTTGGGGAGCTCTACGTCAACGACGCGTTCGGCTCTGCGCACAGGGCCCACGCTTCGACGGTGGGAGTGACCAAACACGTCGGGCAGTGTGCCGCCGGCTTCTTGATGCAGAAAGAGGTGGAGTATCTCGGCAGGCTCCTGGAACAGCCCAGGCGCCCCTTTGTCGCGATATTCGGTGGTTCCAAGGTGTCTGACAAGATCCCCGTCGTGAAGAACGTCCTGGGAAGCGTCGACAAGATTCTCATCTGCGGCGGCATGATGTTCACTTTTCTCGCCGCTAGGGGGCACACGACTGGAAAATCCCTGCTCGAGTCCGAGAGCGTCGGACTTGCCAAGGAGATCATGGAGGACGCTGAGAAACGCGGTGTCGAATTCGTGCTTCCGGTGGACTGCGTTGTTTCGACCTCCGTCAAGGAGGCCGGCGAGACTCGGACTGTTCCCGTTGAGAGCATGCCTGACGATCTGGCCGGCGTGGACATCGGCCCGCAGACCTTGAAGAAATTCAAGGAGGCCCTCGCAGGTGCGGCAACCATTCTCTGGAACGGTCCCGCGGGCGTTTTCGAGGTGGACGCCTACAGCAACGGTACGATCGAGGTCGCGAAAATGCTCGCTGACGCAACCGCCTCCGGAGCCGTCACCGTGGTCGGAGGCGGGGATTCGGCCGCCGCAATCGCGAAGGCCGGACTCGAGCACAGGGTTTCACACGTGTCTACGGGCGGTGGGGCGTCCATGGAATTCCTTGAAGGTCTCGAGCTGCCGGGGGTGGCTGCGCTGACCGAGAAAGGCTGAGTGTCCAAACGCCGCAAGAACAGAGGAAAGTGATGAGAAAGAAGATAATCGCCGGAAACTGGAAGATGTACAAGACGCCCGCCGAGGCCGTGTCCCTTGCGGGCCAGATTGTGTCGGCTCCTCCGTTTCGTTCCGACAGGGACGTCGTAATCTGCCCGCCCTTCACGGCTCTGACCCGGGTGGCAAGCGCACTGAAGGGTTCGCCCGTGAGGCTCGGAGCTCAGAACGTTCACTGGGAGAAAGAAGGGGCCTTTACCGGCGAAGTGGCCGCTCCCATGTTGAAGGAAATAGGTTGTGAATACGTGATAGTGGGTCATTCGGAGAGAAGGCAGTATTTCGGAGAGAACGAGGCCGTCGTCGCGAAGAAGCTGGCCTCCGTGCTCGGAAACGAGATGAAGCCGATTCTCTGCGTTGGAGAGAAGCTCGACGAGAGAGAGGGCGGAAAGACGGAGGCGGTGATCGAAAAGCAGATATGCGGTGCACTGGAGCAGTTCGACGCCCGGAGCCTCAGAGGGCTCGTCGTGGCGTACGAGCCCGTCTGGGCAATAGGTACCGGCAAGACCGCGACCCCCGAGATGGCAGTGCAGGCCCACAGGTTCATACGTACGCTAGTCGGCAAGCTGTTCGGCATCGCGTTTGCCGAGGAAACCCGCATTCAGTACGGCGGAAGCGTGAAGGCGGAGAATGCGGCAGAGCTTCTGAGCGAGCCGGAAATCGACGGAGCCCTGGTGGGGGGCGCGAGCCTCAACGCGGACTCGTTCCTGAGGATCGTGGCAGGATAGTCTCCGGCCGCCCTCCCGGTTGTGTCAAGGAGACTAGGGCCCTCTCGTGCAACTTGACGAGGACGCCGTTTTCTGATA
>JAZDPI010000202.1:0-8539 GCA_043797775.1 Candidatus Eiseniibacteriota bacterium | reverse complement strand
CTGTATCTCCGACGTACTCAAGTCCAGGCACGGAAGCAGCCGCGGGCGCCAGACGGATTCAATTATCTCCACGTCCGGTCTCCGGCCGACGGCGTCTATCAGGTGCCACGGGAGTGCGGCTCCGTATATCGTCCCGAAGCGGCACAGCGTGCCGTCAAGCCTTTCAAAAGTGACTCCGTGAGCCTCGAGCTGAGCGATATCAGCCTCGTCGAGCTCCCTCGCGAACCTGATCGTCACCGGGCATTCGTCCCTTGAAGCCGCGTCCAGAAGAGTTCCCTCGGTGAAGCGTTCAAGTCTCGCCCTGGACGCGAGGAGAAGTCTGACCGACGGCCCCAGCCTCGCGGCGTTCTCCTCCGGCGTGGCGGGAACAGCCCAAAATAGGAGACAGAGAATCAAGAGCGTCACTGTCGCGGTAAACGGTCTGAGCATGATCTCACCTTTCGTGCGTCGCATTGATTATATCACACAGAATGGGAAACGGTCAAAGCGCGGCACGCTGCACGGGGCGGCCGAGCGGCCGGCCCGCAGGCGGGAGCCGTGACTTACGACGGGTCGTCACGAGCATCCCGGAGCAGCTCCGAGACTCTGAAAACGCAGTCGAAACGGTAGCCGGCCTGCACGATCTCCTGTTCGCCGCCCTCCTCTCTGTCCACAACGGCGATGATTCTCTCGACGATTGCACCTGCCTCCTCGGCCGCCTTAGCCGCAGAGAGAATCGAGCCGGCCGTCGTAACCACGTCGTCTATTACGGCGACCCGCCAGCCCTTCCGGAGATTTCCTTCGACTCTTCTTCCAGTTCCGTGAGTCTTGCTGTCCTTGCTCACCATGAAAGTCGGCAGGGCCTTGCCCTCGGCGAAGCTCACGGCGGCGAGTGCGCCGGCGATCGGGTCCGCTCCGATGGTGGGGCCCCCGAGCCCCTGGATGTTGGCGTCGCTCAGGTTTTCCAGGAGAATCCTGGCCAGGAGATAGGCTCCTTCAGGCAGGGTCGTGATTTTTCTCAAATCGAGGTAGTAACTGCTTCTCTTCCCGGATGAGAGGACGAAATCTCCGAACGTGAGGGCATGCTCTCTAACCAGCTCTCTGAGTCTTGCCCTTTCCCGGCTTGCCATGTGGCCTCCTTTGGGATCTCCTTCGCTGGTGCCGGCCGAAAAATCACCGGACGGACCGCGCGACCGGCCGTCTGCCGCAGCAAGTCTACTCCGCCCTGGAACGCTGTCAAGGGCAAGGTGCGACGTCTGCGCCGGCGGCGCTCTTGCTTCCGGAGCTTTGACAGAGAACAAACTACTGTTATACTGGGAATGTGACAGTTCCGCGATCTCGGGGTTAGACGTCAGGAGGAAGTCGGATGAAAGACGGATTCTTCTCATGCCCGCGGTCGGCTGCCGATCGTGTACTTGGGGCGAAGGGCCTGTTTCTCTGCCTGGCCGGTGCGCTTCTGGTCGGTGCCCCTACAGCGGGTGGCGCGGCCGAGGGCCAGGAGCTGCCGGTGGTCTCTGGTGAATCCCGTGCAGTGACGAGCTCGTACGTGACCCAGCATGCGACCCCCATGCCGTCCAGGCCGGGTCTCTCCTTCGTGAAGGGGCTCGTGATCGTGCAGCTTGGCGAGGGCGTCGAGTTCTCAATAGAGTCGAGCGGAAGACTCACTACGTCCGTCCCCGAGCTGAACGCCCTGCTTGACGCAGCATCCCTTCGCCGGGCAGACATGCTTTTCCCGTGGGACTGCGCTGCGCGCAAGGGAAGAGAGTGCAGCATTGTGCGCCTTCAGTTTCCCGAAGAGTCAAACTTGGAGTTTCTCACGGACGCCTTGTCAGGTGCACGCGGCGTTGTTTCCGTGGATCCCGTCGGAGTGCACGAGGTTCACTTCTACCCTAATGACGAGCACTTCGATCTTCAGTGGGCGCTGAGCCAGGACACCGACCGCGACCTGAACGCGCCCGAAGCATGGGACGTCGAGAGAGGAGACTCGTCCATCATCGTCGGAATGATCGACACCGGCGTGGATTGGATGCATCCTGACCTGGCCGGGTTCTCACCCTACACCGCCGGGAACATCTGGACAAACTGGGTGGAGCTCAAAGGCAGCGTCGGCGTTGACGACGACGGGAACGGTTTCATCGACGACACAAGGGGATGGGACTTCGTGGACAACGTTGGGGGATACGCGGGAGAAGACACGGACACGCCCGACAACAACCCCGCGGACTTCTTCGGCCACGGCACACACACTGCCGGGATAGTCGGGGCGCTGGCCGATAACGCGGCCGGCGTGGCCGGACTCGCTAACCGTTGCAAGCTCATGCCTTTGAGAGCGGGATGGTGCACGTACGGCGGGACCGGCCAGCCGGTCGGCGTCGTGCGAATGGACTTCTGCGCGCAGGCCGTCATGTACGCTGCCAGAAACGGAGCCAGGGTGATCAATTGCAGCTGGGCCAACGATGCGTCCGGTGGGCTGCCGGCCGCGGCCGACACGGCCGTTGCCCGAGGAGCGATAGTCGTTGTGTCTGCCGGCAACGGGGCAACTACATCACAGGGGGCCAACTACCTCAGCACGAGGGGAGACTGTTTCACCGTTGCGTCCACGAACAGCGTCGACGAGAGGTCAACATTCAGCAACTACGGGAGCTGGATCGACTTCTGTGCCCCCGGTGACACGATAGCCAGCACCTACTATGAACGCGTCAGCGGCGAGCACATTTACGCCTTCTACAGCGGGACCTCGATGGCAGCGCCGTATGCGTCCGGCCTCTCCGCTCTTCTTCTCTCGAATAACCCGTCGCTCACGCGGGCTCAGGTGAAGAACATAATACGCTCGACTTGCGTTTCGATAGAGGCCGTCAACCCGATGTACGTGGGGCTTCTCGGTTCAGGCAGAATCGACGCCTACGCCGCACTGGCGCTCGGTACGGGTGACTGGCAGGCACGTTTGGCCGGCAGGATTGTGAGTTCCCCGGTGCCGGTGAGTGCCGGTGCTTTGAGTCTCATAGCCTTCACGGGCGAGGAAGGCTGTACTCATCTTCTCGGGCCGAACGGGCAAGAGGCGGCCGGCTGGCCGAAATGCGGCATCTCGTCATTCACGTCACCCGCCTCCGGTGACGTGAACGGGGACGGGCAGACCGAGGTCGTGGTGGGTTCGAGGTCGGGAGACGTTTACGTGTGGACAGTGGCCGGATCCCCTTTGTTGGGCTTCCCGGTCTCGGTAGGCGACTCAGTGACCTCCGGGCCGATGCTCGCTGACTTCGATGGTGACGGCGCGTACGAGATTGTCTGTGCCACCGCGGACTCGATCCTTCACGTGCTGAAGTACGTCCTCTCAGGGCCTCAGCACTGGGGCGTCTCGCTCTCGGGCGCTCCTACCGGAGACCCCGGCCTTTCTCATCTCGGTGCCGATACGACCGCGTTCATCGTTATCGGGACGTCCGACTCAAGGCTTCACGCCCTGACTCCGGAAGGGACGAGCTGCCCGGGCTGGCCCGCTGATCTGGGCACGTCAGTTCCGGGTTCGCCGGTCATGGTGGACATGGATGCGGACGGTCTGGACGAGATCTTCGTCGGTGCCTCCGACGGGCGAATTTTCGGAATCGACGACACGGGGGCGCCTCTCTCGGGCTGGCCGCGTTCCACGAGCGGTGCAATAGCCAGGTCCGTCGCGCTTGGAGACGTTGACGGCGACGGCTTCCCCGAGGTCGTGGCAGCGAACGCGGACGGACGCGTCTACGCCATGAGACTCAGCGGGCAGCTTCTGCCCGGTTGGTCGGTCGCGACTTCCGGTCCTGTGTTTTCCTCGCCGACCGTGGTTGACCTCAGCGGGGAAGGCAGGTGCGAGGTTGCCGTCGGTTCTGACGACAGGGACATTCACGTGTGGTCTTACAACGGAACCGATTACCCCGGTTGGCCCCGGAGCACCGGAGGAGCAGTCCGCTCTTCGATTTGTTTATGGGATTTCGACGGAGACGGATTGTTGGAGGCGGCGGTCGGATCGTCGGACAAGAAACTTCACTACTGGCAGCTTGCCGGTTCGGTGGCCGCCGACAGTCTCATGGCCTGGCCGATGTACAGGCACGACTCATACAGGAGCGGCAATTCGGGCACGACCGTGGAGTCCGTTGCCCCTGCCCCAAGGCAATCTCTCGCAGTGAACGCTTATCCCAACCCGTTTTCGGGCGGCGTCACGTTTGAGTGTCTCGTCACGGGTTCCGGGGCGGCGCTGCGAACAGGACACAGGGGACGAATAAGGATATTTGACGTCCGGGGAGGCTCTGTGGCCGAGCTTTCTGTGGACGGCGACGGGGAAAGCCTCATCGTGCCGTGGGCGGCCGAGAGTGAGGCGGCTCGAAAGGCGGGCTCGGGAGTGTATTTCTACGAGGCCCAAGTAGACGGGTTTGTCAGGACGGGCAAGGTGGTGTTTCTGAGGAGATAGGTGGGAACTCGCGGAAAGAGCCTGTAGCGATGGCATAAGAAAAAGGAGGACGGAAGGTCCTCCTTTTTCTGCTAATCGGTTGAACCGACGGGTGGCCCCTGGGTTAGTACTCCTCTCGCTCCATCGGCTTGTCGAACCCGTTTTCCAGGTCGTCGTTAAGCTGGCCGTACACCAGGACCGTAAAGGGCTGACATGCAAGGCTCTCGTTCCCGGTCCTGTCGGTCGCAGTCAGCTTGAAGTAGTACGTCGAACCCGCGGTCAGGCCCTGAACGAGATAGGCAGAGCCTCTGACCAGACTGGCGTTCTTCTTGACGTAGGTCGTGAGGGTCTGGGGGCTCGGGTCGTACATGTAGATACTGTAGCCCGCCAGATCTGCCTCGGTGTTCGGATACCACGTGAGTACGGCCGTGGTTCCTGTCGCCCTGACGTGGCTGAGCGACGGGGCCATCGGCGGAACGGTGTCCTCCGGCTCGAGAATAGGTGAATTGCTGTCACTGCTGCATCCGGTGAGGATGAAAGGCGTGAGGAGCAGAGCGAGAACGATGAGCGCAAATCGCGTGCTGAGCATCTGTACCTACCTCCTTGGGTTGGTTGACGGATCCCTTTGCTGCTCGTCTCCAGAGCTGTGGTTTTACCCGCCTGAAGCGCTAACTGTGCGTTGGCCAGGCAGCGAACGTGATGCTGTCATCGCAAGAAGCATACCAGCAGGGTGCCAAGACGTGACTGGCCGAAGAAGAGTCCGCATCCGATTGAAAAAGGTGGAGATTGCCTTTGACGGACTCCCGGTGCCGGCAGCCGCGCAGTTCCGTGTCCTTCCGGCGGGGCGCCGCTTCAATAGCGAGTTGCACTGAGGGTTTGCAAAATGCGAGGGGAAGAAGGCTCGAGGCTCGGGAGCTGCCGGGGCTTGACACGCGCAGGCCGGGGTGCTAGGTTCCGGAACAAGCGTGCTGTCGGGCAAGGCACTCTCGAAGGAGCTTCGTTTTCCGCCGCGAAGTGTTGGGAAGCATGGGTTGCCTGCTCGCACCGTGAAGCAGCGGCCTTGCGCCACAGCGAAAGAGGATGACCGGATTTGTTTGACAAGCATGGAACGCGGGGCACGCGGCAGGCACGGGGCGGACGACAGGCACTGGGCATACTCCTGGCCCTTGCGCTGGGCGTTTCGACTCTTCTCTCCCGGGTTCCCAGTGTCGCTCAGAGCACTCTTCAGAACGCTCCCCAGCCTCTCGCGACGGGAGGGTTTGTTCCGCCGCTTCAGGTACCTCTTACACTGACATCCACTTTCGGCGAGTATCGGACGGGCCACTTCCATGCCGGGATAGACCTTGCGACTCTCGGCAAGTCGGGCGTCCCAGTGCTGGCCGTGCGTTCCGGTTACGTGCACAGGCTCAGGGCCTCCGGTTCGGGCTACGGCAATACGGTGGTTCTTCGACTGGACAACGGAATGGTCGCCCTCTACGCCCATCTTGACGGCTTCTCGGAGAAGATCCAATCCGTCGTGAGAGCGGAGCAGATGGCACGAGAGAACTACGAGGTTGATTTCTTTCCGGTTCCTTTCAGTGTTCCTGTTTCGGCGGGGGACACTGTGGGCTTCTCTGGAAACACGGGTGCGTCCAACGGGCCTCATCTTCATCTGGAGCTCAGGGAAGGGGAAGTGGCGGTCAATCCTCTTTGCGGTTTCTTCGAAGTGGACGACGGCGTTCCTCCGTCCTTCCGCTTCCTTCAGCTCACCTCTGTTGGGAAAGACTCCGAAATAGACGGGCTGCGAGGTTCCGTCGTCTTCAATCTCAGGCGGGGTCGAGGCGGCGGGGGATATACGTCGCAGCGCGTCCCCGTCTTGTCGGGGCGATTCTTCGTCTCGGCCTCGGTTTTTGACGGGCTCGCAGCGGGCTCCGGCAGGGGCGCAGTCTACGACCTGAGGCTCTTTCTGGACGACTCGCTGGTCTTCGGGAACAGATACACGAGAATAGAGTCCTCGCGGACGCACGAAGTGGAGCTGGCCTACGATTTCGGGCGGGCCAGGACAGGCGAGCGTTTTGTGCACAACCTTTGTAGGTTTGCGGGAAGCAAGTCGGGGCTTTTTGAGACGACGAGAGAGGGTTCCGGCTTCATCGATACGGACGTTGCGAGACTGAGTGGACGTCACATAGTACGAGTAGAGGCGCGTGACATCAAGGGTAACACGAGCTCTGCCGAGCTCGAGTTTGTGGTCAACAGAAGGCCTCGGGTGAAGGCCGTCGAGCTCAGAGACGAGGGGCACGCTCTGGCGATCGAGGCGGACGTGGAGGACGCCGAGGGTGAGATTGAGGGAGTCTATGCCGATCTGGCCTTCGGGTCAACGAAGGCAGAATCCCGGCATATCACTTTTGTGAGAGACGAAACACGCTCCGGGTCGAGCGGGGGCCGCGCGTACCGGGCGGAGGCAAGGCTTCCGAGGCGTCTCGCCGCGTCGGGCGACGACGTGGCCGGAGTGCTGAGGGTGTGGGCGGTGGACGGGGCCGGCTCTTCCTCATCTTTCTTCACGAAGACGATTCCGGGAAGCACGAATGCAAAAGACGTCACTGCAGAGCTGGTCGTCACATTCGCGAAGGATCACGGGGAGGTAACCGCGAAAATAGCACCTTTCTTCTTGAGGCCGAGGATCGGCGTCGCCGACGGCGACACAACGTGGCTCGAGGTTGAGGAGCGGTCTGGAGGGGTCTACGTTGCTCGCTTTACTCTCTCTCCGGGTCTGGCAGAGGGGGGGAAGGCCGTGTGTGTCGTGGAGAGAGGCGACTCCCCGCCGGTCACGCGTTCTGCGCCGCTGTTGATTCACGCAATCAGGAAAGGCTGGAAGGGTACCCTCTGGGGCGAAGGCGGTGCGTTCGGCATTGCGTATGGACCTCAGAGCTTCTACCACGATGTGTACGTGAGCATCGAGAAAGGGGAGAAGAAGGGGCTCCCTCTCGGCCTTGAGTTCGCCGGCGAAGTGTTTCGAGTCGCTGGCGGCAGCGTCGTCTTTGATGAGCCCTGCAGGCTCATCATGAGGTGCGACACCACCGTGAGGGTGGAGGACAGGGTGGGCCTCTACCGGAGAGAGGCAGGCGGCGCCTGGGTTTTCGTCGGGGCCGTCGTAGACACAACCGCGAGGACTGTCCAGGCCGAGGTGAGGAACTTCTGTGACTTCACGCTTCTGAGAGACACGGCCGCTCCGGTCATATCGATAGTGAATCCCCGCGGTGGGGCGACTCTCAGTACCTCCACACCGCGGCTTCAGGCGCGCGTGAGTGACACGGGGTCCGGAATGACCTGGCAGGGCACAAGCGTCAAGATAGACGGGAAGAAGGTGCTCAGCGTTTGGGATCCGAAGTTCTCGCTCCTCAGCGTTGTACACCACGAGCCTCTTTCCGCGGGGCCCCACACAGTGCTTTTTGAGGCCAGGGACAGGGCCGGAAACGTTTCCACGCGGGCAGTCTTGTTTCGAACCGGTGAATAGCGCCTCGCGAACGTGTCTTGACAACGCGGTGGGATGGGGCGATATTCTTTGATTTGGTCGCCGAATGCAGATTGGAAGACCGAAGAGAACGGAGACGGAGCCCTCTTGGTGTCCGCCTGGCGGTGATGAGATGGGACACAGCCAATTCGTACATCTTCACAATCACACCGACTACAGCCTTCTTGATGGGGCCTGCAAGACTCAAGAACTGGTGGAGGCGGCGAGAAGATTCAGGATGCCCGCCCTCGCGATCACCGACCACGGAAACATGTTCGGTGCCGTAGAGTTCTACGACGTTGCCCGCAAGGCGGGGCTCAAGCCGCTGCTGGGCTGTGAGGTCTATGTCGCGAGGGGGAGTCGAAAGACGAGGGGGAAGGAGGCGGGGGCTCAGACGGATCACCTTGTGCTGCTGGCGGCGACGAACGAAGGTTATCGGAATCTTCTCAAGCTGGTTTCGATAGGCTATCTGGAGGGCTTCTACTACACGCCCAGAGTTGACAGGGAAGTTCTGAGCCAGTACGCGGCGGGCCTCATCGCTCTGAGCGGCTGCCTCAGCGGCGAGGTTGCACGCGTCGCCGCGCGCGGCGAAGTCGACGCGACTGCAGCGTGCGCGTCCGGGCTTGCGGGGATATTCGGAAAGGACTGCTTCT
>JAZDPI010000196.1:0-12213 GCA_043797775.1 Candidatus Eiseniibacteriota bacterium | reverse complement strand
GCCGTTTTCGCTCCTCGCGTATGCCCTCCAGTACGCCGACGCCTTCGGCGAGAGGGTGCTTTCTTCTCGTTTCACTGAATCGCCTGAGGAGCGCCTCGTCGCTGGCGTCCAGAAAAAGCACGTCGTGCTCGATGCCCTTGTCACGCAGCTCGGCGAGGCTGCCGGTGACCTTGTCGAAGAAGTCACGCTCTCTGACGTCAATGACGAGCGCGACCCTGGAAATCGTCCCGCCCGACTGAAGACAGACGTCGGCAAAGACGGAGATGAGCGTCGCAGGCATGTTGTCGACACAGAAAAAGCCCATGTCCTCCAGGCACTTGATTGCGTAGCTCTTACCGGCCCCGGAGACACCGGTAATTATCACGAATCGTTGTATCGCGACGTGGCGCGATTCTTCCGTCAGGGCACCATGGCTCTCCATCATTTCCGGCCGTCCCTCATTCCCAGTCATCCCTCACGAGACGATCCTCAAGGCTTCTTCGATGCATTGCCTGCATCAGTTTCTCGTCGAAGTCGCGAGCAGGATGGTACCCGTATACTTTCACAACGTGATTCAGGGCGATGACCTCGGCTATCACGGTTATGTTCTTGCCGGGAACAATCGGTATCGTGACCATCGGGAGGTCCACATCCAGTATCTGCGTCATCCTATCATCCAACCCCACTCTCTCGTAGTCTTCCCCCTCGTTCCATTCGCGAAGCCTGACTTCCACCTCTATCCGCTTCTGAAGTCTGACGGAGCGTATTCCGAAAATGCTCCTCACGTCGATTATACCGAGACCCCTTATCTCTATGCGGTGTCTCAGAATCTCAGAGGAACTCCCGATCAGAAAGTTGCCGTGCCGTCGCGTGATGTTCACCACGTCATCGGCCACCAGTCTGTGTCCACGTTCCACAAGGTCGAGTGCGCATTCGCTCTTCCCGATCGAGCTTCTCCCTGTGAACAACAGGCCCACCCCGTATACGTCAACCAGCGAACCGTGCACGACGGTGCGGGAGGCAAACACGACGTCCAGGTATGCCGATAGTTCGTGAATGAACGGCGTCGTGGAGAGCGGCGTCCTCATTATCGGGATGGAATGCGTGTTGGCGGCCTCAATCAACTCGGCGGGGACGTCCAATCCCTTGCAAACGATGATACACGGCAGCGAGAAGGTGACGATCCTGCCTATGCCTTCCTTCCTCCGCTTGGGGCTGAGAGTGCTCAGGTAGAGCAGTTCCGTCTGCCCGAGGATTTGGATCCGTTCGTCGAGAAAATTCTCGAGGAACCCGGCAAAAGCGAGGCCCGGCCTGTTCACGTCACTGACGGTTATCTGTCTCTTGGATTCGAGCGACGCGGTGAGGATCTCCAGCTTGAGGGCCTCGCCCTTGTCCTCGTAGAGTTTCGCAACAGGGATACCGTCCATGGTCAGCTCCCCGGTTCCATCAGGGCGAAACTCCCGTTGCTCCGCCTGTGGAGAACAGACGTCTTGGCGGTGGCCCTGTTGGTGAAAATGATGAGCTCTCTTCCGCTTTTTTCGAGCTCTTTCATCGCCTCTTCTACGGAGAGCTCCTGCGCCTCCACCCTTTCCGGCTCCAGCGTCGGCATTCTCTGCAGCGCTTCAAGGTCAACCGCAGGCTCCTTCGCAGCGCCTCTCTGCCGTCTGCTCGTTACCTTGCCCTTCCTTTTCTTGAGCATTCGCTCCAGCTTATCAACCACCGTGTCAACGGAGGAATACATGTCGGTACCTTCCGCCCTACCGGTAATGTCCCCTCCGTTCAGTCTAAGCACTATCTCAGCGATGTTCCTGTACCGCTCCAGGGAGAACATCACTCGAGCTTCGATGATCTTGCGCGAGTACTTCTCGAGTTTCTGCAGTTTCTCCTCTGTGTAGCTCCTTACGGCCGGCGTCACAGTGAAATTCTTGCTTCGAGTAGTGATTTCCATTGATCTTCCTCCACATCTCGCGAGCCTTGTAGGAACTCCTCACGAAAGTACCCACCTGCGCTGCGCCGAATCCGAGGCCGCGGCAAGTCTCCTCGTAGGCGCTCAAGCGCTCAGGCGGCACGTACTCGGAAACAGGCAGGCATTCCCTGGCGGGTCTCAGATACTGTCCTATCGTGACGGACCGACAACCTACGTTCCTGAGATCTCGCAGTGTAGCTATCACCTCCTCCTCGGTCTCACCCAGGCCAACCATCAGGCCCGATTTCACGACAACACGGGACGAGTGCCGTGAGGCTGCTTCCAGTATCCTCAGTGAACGAACGTAACTGGCCCCGGGCCTCACGTCGCGGTAAAGGCGCGGGACCGTCTCCACGTTGTGACAAAATACATCAGGACCTGCGTCCAGCACAAGCGAAGATAGAGACGTGTCTCCCCCGAAATCCGGGACAAGCACCTCGATCCCAAGCAGGGCAAAGGTCCTGCGAATCTCCACGACGCACGCCACGAAGTGGGCCGCACCTCCGTCTGCGAGGTCGTCTCTTGTAACAGACGTGGCGGTAACGAACTCCAGCCCCAGGGTGCGAGCGGCGTGCGCGATGCGCGAGGGTTCCGCGGGTTCCACGTTCTCAGGAACGCCCTTCGCCACGCTGCAGAAGCGGCAGTTCCTGGTGCACGTGTCGCCGAGAATCATGAACGTCAGGGCTCGGGAGGAGTAGCATTCGGATCTGTTGGGGCATCTCGCACTCTTGCAGACGGTGCGGAGTCCGAGAGTCTCGAGGAGACTCCGGATCGCTCGAGTCTCGTCGTTTTCGAAGAATGGCTTTCTCGCCGAGAGGGGAAGCCTGGCAAGAGCCATCGTCTTGTTACCCCTGTGGAATACGAGGACAAAGGAGAGCGGCTCAGTGTCTCTTTCTGTACCGGGCCGGGAACAGCTTCAGCTGCTCCCTGTACTTGGCGACCGTGCGTCTGGCTATCCTAAGTCCTCTATCCTTGAGCATGTCGGCGATCTTCTGATCGCTCAGAGGATCTTTCCTGTCTTCCTCGTCTATGAGCTGAGCGATTATGTCCTTCGCGCTCTTCGCACTCATCTCGTCGCCGCCCTCGGTCTGAAGCTTGCTCGAGAAGAAAAATTTGAGTTCGAGAACCCCTCTCGGGGTCTGCACGTATTTGCCGTTCGTGACCCTGCTGACCGTAGACTCGTGCATGCCTATCTGGCTGGCGACCTGCTGGAGCGTCAGGGGTTTGAGATGGGCGATACCCTTGTCAAAGAACTCCTGCTGATACTCCACGAGGCACTTCATGACCTTGACCATGGTTCTGCGTCTCTGCTCGATCGTCTGGATAAGCCACTTGGCCGAGTTTAGCTTGCTTACAATGTAGTCTCTCGTCTTGTCACGTTTGGCTTTCTCTCCTCGCATCATCTCGCGGTACGACGGATTGATGCGAAGGCGCGGGACGTGCCGATCGTTCAGAAAAACCATGTATTCGTCTTCCACTTTCTCCACGATGAGGTCCGGGACGACGTATTTTGGGTCTTCGAACGATATCAGGAATCCAGGTCTGGGATTCAGCTTGGCGATTATGTCACCCGCCGCCTGGACTTGAGCCACCGGCACGTGCATCTTCTTCGCGATTTCGGTGAACTTTCTCTCTTTAAGCGACTCGAAGTGATCCCTCACGATTCTGGCCGCCAGGCCGTCACCCATCTCTTTCCGTTCAAGCTGAATCAGCAGGCATTCCCTGAGATCCCTGGCTCCGATTCCGGGAGGATCGAAGGTCTGCACGACCTTGAGTGCCTCTTCCACCCTCTCCAACGGCTTCCCAAGAATGGAAGCGACCTCTTCCATTCCGATGGTCAGAAAACCCTTTTCGTCGATGGAACCAATCAGGAATTCCGCGATCTCTGCGATTTCGGCGTCGCTGGTCAGAAACCTCAACTGGCCGGAGAGATTCCCCTGTAAAGTGGGCACCGTGACGGGAACCCGCTCCGGGAGCTCGGCCGAAGAGTCGGGTCTTCCGGGGGAGGCCTCGTATCCCTCCTGATAATACTCCGCCCACTCGAGCTGCTCCTCTTTGTTATCAACCGGTTCCGGCTCCTCTGCGACCTGGGTCTCCTCGCCGGGGGCCGAGAGCTCCTGAGTCTCCTCCATCTCGTCGACTTCCTCGAGGAGCGGATTCTGCAGCAGCTCCTGCTTCAGTATCTGCTGCAACTCCAGCGTCGGTACTTGCAGGAGTTTGAGCGCCTGCTGGAGCCGCTGAGTCATTATCAGCGTTGGTTTCTGAGTCAGTTGCAGAGTGTGTTTCAGTTCCATCTCAGATTCAAGCCCTTCCGCTAAAGTCTGAATTTCTCGCCGAGATATATCTTCCTGGCAAGCGGATCGTTGGCAAGCTGCTCGCCGCTTCCCGAAATCATGATCTTGCCCTCGAACATCACGTATGCCCTGTCGGTTGCAGAAAGCGTTTCACGGACACTGTGGTCGGTGATGAGAACCCCGATCCCTCTCTGCTTGAGCCTCAGCACGATTTCCTGTATTTCCCCGACGGCTATGGGATCGATGCCGACGAAAGGCTCGTCCAGCAGCATGAAGCTGGGATTGCACACGAGGGCCCTCGATATCTCCACCCTGCGCCTCTCACCGCCCGAGAGGTTGTATGCTCTCCTGTCCGCCAGGTGAGAAATGCCGAGCTCGTTCAGAAGGCACTGGAGTCTATCCTCCCTCTCACTGCGACTCAGGTCGAGCGTCTCCAGTATGGACATCACGTTTTCCCTGACGGTCAGCTTGCGGAATATGGAAGGCTCCTGGGAAAGATAGCCGAGACCCATCCGGGCCCTTCTGAACACGGGCACGTGTGTGACTTCGCTGGAGTCGATGAATATTCGGCCGGCGTCGGGCCTGAGAAGTCCCACGATCATGTAGAAAGTCGTGGTTTTCCCTGCACCGTTGGGTCCCAGCAGGCCTACTACCTCCCCCTGCCGAACGCTCAGCTCCACGTCGTTGACGACCGTCCATCGGCCGTACTTCTTCACCAACCCTTCCGTTCTAAGGATCTTCATTTGTGCCCTTTTCGGCTAATCACGCGGGATGAGCCTCCCGTCTTTGTCTATCACGAATGCCCTGACGTCGCTCTTTATCTCGAACTCGTTCAGGCTGGGATCGCTTATGAGCCCGACTCCGGTCAGCACGTCCGACCCTTGTGTTATCTTCACGAAATCGTCCGTCATAATCTTCTGAGGGGCGTTGAGCCACCTGAGCGACTGAGTCTCCATGGCCACGCCTTCCGTTGTCTTAACGAACACGTTGCCGACGGCTTCCATGTCGTTGGTCTTCTGATCCAGGACCCCGGACTCCGCCCTGAGCTCCGAAAACTTCGTCCCATCGTCCCCAAAGAAGTCTATTCGGACGTTTGTGGCATGAACTTTCGCATTTTCGTTGAAGATAGCCGCCCAGGCGGCCCAAAGAGTCCACCTTTTCTTGCCCTCGACGCTCTCGGTGAGCGAAAAATCGCTCACCTCCTGGTCGGGAACCTCAGCCACGCTCTTTCCTGTTCCCTGACCCGGTTCCTTCCCGCAGCCCGGAAGACAGGTGAATACTACGACAAACGCCGCGGCGGTCAACAGGAAACGCCTGAGCCTGAAGTCCAACCTTCCACCCCCTGGAAGCCGGCCGGCGGTCACGAGATCAGAGGTCTGGTCTTCCATCTCTCGTGCATCCAGACCCACTGCGTAACGTCCAACCTAACCAATTCCTCGACGGCGTCGGAGCACCGCTGCGTGATCACGAGCACGTCGGCCTCCGTGTCGCCGGTCTCACAAATCTCTATCGATTCCTTCACGGTGATAACGTGCGTTCCGTCCGGCCCGAGATGAATTCCCGTCGGCACGATCGCGGCGCCGGTTCTGAGCGCGAGATGGGCGGGCCCGACAGCAGTGTAAGCGGGCCTGCCGAAGAAGTCACAGAAGACTCCCTTTACCGCAGTGTCCTGATCGATCAGGACACCGAGCACCCCTCCCTCGGTGAGACATCTGTATGCGGCCCTAACGGTTGTCAACCTCGAAATCGGCCGCATCCCCTTGGCCCGGCGCAAACGGTCCAGGATTCTCTCGAACCCCTCGTCTCGCAGAGGTCTCGCGAGCACGCTCAGAGGATACCCCTTCATCGAGAAATAGGCAGCCAGCAGTTCCCAATTCCCGATGTGTCCCGTCACGGCTACGACCCCCCTGCCCCTGGACAAAGCCTCTTCGAACAGGGGCATTCCCAGCACCTTGACGAAGCTGTCGAGCTCTTCGCACTCAACGCCGGGCAACCGAAGCGCGTCAACGCAGTTTCTGCCCAGGTTCGTCCAGACCTTCCGGGCGAGCACGCGTATCTCTTTTCTGCCCCGTTCCGGGAAGGCCATTGAGAGATTCAATTCGGTCGTCATTCTGTCCTTCCCGAACAACCGAACCGCCACGGCACCCAACGTCCCAAAGACTCTCAGCCCAACCGATCTCGGCAGCACTCGCGCCACCGTCATCAGAGCCCTCACAAGACCGTATCTGGCGCCGCGCTCAAAGCTGGTGCTCAAGCCGCACACCTCCGTGAGCAACGTAGCACAGAGGGGGATTCGCGTCAAGCATAACCCGTGCCAAGCGTTGACGATACGGATGGCGAGCCTGGAGGCTAAACGGCCGGCGGGAGAGTTTGCAGAATTCAGCGAAAGGTTCGCGCTCTGAGGCAGTCGTGAAGATGAATCACGCCCTCCGGTTCCCCCGACGGGTTCGTGACCACCAGACAGGTGATCGGAGAGGGCCTGTTTTCCTCCATCCTCTTCACCGCAGCGGCCACGAGGGCGTCTCTTCCTATCGTTCGCGGATTCGTCGACATCACGTCCCCGACCCTCACCTTGAAGATGTCCGGAGACTTTATCAGGATGCGCTTGATGTCACCGTCGGTCACAACCCCCGAGAGCTTGCCTTCGGCATCAACGACCGCAGTCATGCCCAGACGCTTCTTCATTATCTCCAGTATCGCGTCCTTCATCAGGAAGTCTTCGGTGATTCTGGGAAGCGCCTCCCCGGTGTGCATCACGTCCTCCACTTTCGTGTTCAACATGTGCCCCAGTAGGCCCCCGGGGTGCACAAACGCGAAGTCCTCGCGCGTAAAGCCCTTGCGTTTGAGAAGCGCGATGGCCAGAGCGTCGCCTATCGCAAGGGCGCACGTGGTGCTCGTCGTCGGCACCAGGTCGAACGGACAAGCCTCCGCGGCGACACCGGTCTCTATGACACAGTGACTCGCCTGGGCAACGGGAGAGTCTCGCCTCGCCGTGACGGAGATGAGCGTGACGTCGAGCCGCTTCAGCACCGGCATGAGCTGGGCAAGCTCGGCCGTCTCCCCGCTCTTCGAGACGAACACGACCACGTCGTTCTTGCCGACGATGCCTATGTCGCCGTGAGCGGCGTCGGCGGGATGAACGAAGAAGCTCGGAGTACCGGTGCTCGTGAGGGTTGACGCGATCTTGCTGGCTACTATGCCGGACTTCCCGACGCCGGTGAGCACCACTCGGCCTTTGCACGCGGAGACAAGCTCGACGGCTTTCTCGAAGTCGGGCCCGATTCTCGAGGCCAGAGTCAGAAGTGCCTCACCCTCTGCCTTCAAGACCTGCCTGGCAACGGCCAGCGCGGCCGTAGCCTCATTTAGCTCAGAAACTGACTGACGAGTTTTTCCCATTTCCCCTGGCTCCTCAGTATTCTCTCAATCACCTCTCGTGCCGCCCGCTCTCCTCCCCTGCTTTCGAGAACGGCGTCGGCGTGAGACCTGGCCTCGCTGCAGGCGTCGGAAACGGCAAACGATACCCCGACCGCCTTCATGGCACCAAGGTCATGCAGGTCGTCTCCCACAAAGGCAACCTCGTCGAGACTCAGGGCGGCCTCCTCACACATGGACTTGATGCAGAAGAGCTTGTCCTTCACGTCTTGCAGAGCTGTGACTCCAAGCTCTTCGGCCCTCCGAGTCACGGCCTGCGAGCCTCGCGCGGTGACAAGAAAGACCCTCAGTCCCGCCTGCTCGGCGACCCTGATGGCCATTCCGTCTCTGGCGGAGAAGGCCTTGAAGATCTCTTCTGCTCCCAGATATATCCTTCCGTCCGTCAGAACCCCGTCAACGTCGAAGAAAACGGCTCGAACGCGCGCAAGTTTCTCGCGCAGCTCGTCCTTGTCGCGCAGGTTCTTTTCAGTGCGGCCGTGTGTCATTCCGCCTCCAGGATCTCCTCCGGCACCGTTCGGCCGGCCCTCAAGTAAGGGAACACTTGAGGAAGGCTTCCCTCACGCGGACCATGTCCACCAGGAACTTCCTCAGTTCTGAGAGAGGAAGCATCGTCTGCGCGTCAGACAATGCCGAATCGGGGTCGTCATGAGTCTCCACGAAGAGCACGTCGCTGCCCGCGGCCACGGCCGCCCTCGCCAGCGTGGCGGCGAAACTCCTGTCACCGGCCGTCACCTTGCCGCCGGGCAGCTGGAGGCTGTGAGTGACGTCAAACACGACAGGGACACCGAGGGAACGCATGGAGAGTATTCCTCTCATATCGACCACCAGGTTGTGATATCCGAAGCAAGTACCCCTTTCGGTCAAGGTCGCCTCTTTGCAGCCGGCGGAGGCCAGTTTCTCGAGCACGTACAGCGTGTCCTCCGGGGCAAGGAACTGGCCCTTCTTCACGTTCACGGGCCTCCCTGTCGCTCCGCAGGATTGGATGAGGCGAGTCTGTCTGGACAGGAAAGCCGGCACCTGCAGCATGTCCAGGACCTCGGCGGCCTTCTCGACCTCCGTGTGACAATGAACGTCCGAGACCACCGGAATTCCGAGCCTCCGCTTCACTTCTGAGAGAACGAGAAGCCCTTCGTCCAGACCCGGTCCCTCAAACGAACTGACGGAAGAACGGTTGGCCTTCAGGTAGGAGGCTTTGAAGGCGAACGGGATTCCCAACTCCCCTGCAATCCGGCCGGCGCCCTCTGCAATGCGAAGACACTGCTCCCGAGATTCGATCACGCAGGGTCCCGCTATGAGTCCGAGCGCTTCCCCACCAAAAGCCGCCTGCCCGACTCTCACGACCCTCGAGAGTCCGAGAGGATTGCTCTCATTCCGTGCCAATGGTCATCGCCCTCCTGCAAACGACCCCACTCGCTCAATCCCGAGCTTTCTCAGCGCACGAGGCGTTTCCTGAAAACTGAAGAGCCGCCCTGACGAAGTCGCGAAACAGCGGATGGGGCTCCTGGGGTCTGGATCTCAGCTCAGGATGAAACTGCACTCCGACAAACCAGGGATGCCCGGGAAGCTCCATGATCTCGATCAGACCGCGCTCCCTGTTGAATCCCGTGAAGGCCATGCCGTGCTTCTCAAAAGTCTCACGGTACTTGTTGTTGAACTCGTATCTGTGTCTGTGCCGTTCGCTGACGCTTGCGTTCCCGTAGGCCCTCCTCGCGAGCGAGCCCTCCTCGAGGTCGCATCTGAATGCCCCCAATCGCATCGTCCCGCCCATGTTAGAGACGGTAGCCTGTTCAGGCATCAGGTCAATCACGGGGTGCGCTGCGGAAGGATTGAATTCCGAGCCGTCGGCTCCGCTCAGCCCACAAACGGATCGCCCTAACTCAATCACCGCGCACTGCATGCCAAGACATATTCCGAAAAACGGCACCCCTCTTTCCCTGGCGTAGCTCACGGCCCGGATCATACCTTCGATCCCTCTCTGGCCGAAACCTCCCGGCACGAGAAGACCGCTTACGCCATCCAGGAGCTTGTGCGGCCCCTCCCTCTCAACCTGTTCCGAGTCCACCCACTCAATGTTGACCCGAGCGCCGTTCGCGACGCCCGCGTGCACGATGGCCTCAGCGATGCTCTTGTAGGCATCTCTGAGATGCACGTACTTGCCGCATATCGCAATGGAGACGGCGCCCCTGGCGCCCTTTATCACTTCGACCGTCTCGCGCCAGGACGAGAGCTCGGGCCGGCCGCACTGGAGGGACAGAAGCCTCACGACGAGCTGATCCAGGCCGCCCTCGTTGAAGACGAGAGGAACCTCGTACACCGAATCCACGTCCAGGGCCTCGATGACCGATTCCTCGGACACGTTGCAGAACAGGGCGATTTTCTGCCTGGCCTCGAGGGAGAGTTTCACCTGGCTTCGGCAAAGCAGTATGTCCGGCTGGATGCCGATCTCCCGCAGCTCCCTGACGCTGTGCTGCGTCGGCTTGGTCTTGGTCTCCCGCGAGGCACCGATGAAGGGAACCAGCGTCACGTGTACGAAAAGTGTGTTCTCGCGCTTGAGGTCGAGCCTGAGTTGCCGTATGGCTTCCAGAAACGGCAGGCTCTCGATGTCTCCGACCGTTCCGCCGATTTCTATGATCGCGACATCCACGCCGTCACAGGAACCAACCTCGCTGATCCGCCTCTTTATCTCGTCGGTTACGTGGGGAATGACCTGTACCGTTCCACCAAGGTAGTCTCCCCTTCGCTCCTTCGTGATGACGGCGTCGTATATCTGGCCGGCCGTCACGTTGTTCTTCCTGCTCATGTTGATGCTCGTGAACCTCTCGTAGTGACCCAGATCAAGATCGGTCTCGGCGCCGTCTTCGGTGACGAAGACCTCGCCGTGCTGGAAAGGACTCATCGTGCCCGGGTCCACGTTGAGGTATGGGTCACATTTTTGAAGTGTTACGCTGAGCCCTCGACTCTTGAGCAGGAATCCCAGGGACGAGGCAGCGATTCCCTTCCCCAGGGAGGAGACCACTCCGCCTGTTACAAAAACGTACTTGGCCATCTCATACCCGCCGTTGCTTCAAGATTGACATTGTTAGTACCTTCAACTGTCTTCCAGCGCCGGTGCCCTCAGCGCAAGCAGGAATCTCTCGGCTCCCCTTATGTCGGACGGTACGTCCACGCCGAACGACGAGGACCTGGTCACCGTGACCGCAAGCTCTCGACCGTGTTCCAGGATTCGGAGCTGCTCCAGAGACTCGGCCAGCTCGAGGGGCGTCTGCTCAAGCCTCACGAATTCGAACAGAAAGTCCTTCCTGAAGGCGTATGTGCCGATGTGCCTGAGGAAGCTCGTGCCCCTGCTCCCGGCGGTGAACGTCGCGCTTGGAATCGGACTTCGAGAGAAGTAAAGCGCAGTGCCCCTCAGGTTTATAACGACCTTGGTCACGTTCGGGTTGTTGAAGTCCGCCTCGTCTGCTATCTGACAGGCCAGCGTGGCAGCGTAAAAGGACTCGTCCCTCAGAAGAGGACCTACACATTCGTCCACCATGCCGCCGCTCGAGAGAAGCTCGTCTCCCTGTATGTTCACAACGATGTCGGCATCGATCCCCGCTGCCGCTTGCGCGACTCGTTCCGTGCCGCATCTGTGTTCGGGCGACGAGAGAACGACCTTTCCCTTGAAGCTCTCGACTTCCGCTGCGATTCGCTGGTCGTCGGTGGCAACAATGAGGTCGTTGAGGAGCTTCGATGAAGCGGCCTGTTCGTACACCGTGCGGATGAGAGTCTTGTCCAGTATGCGTGCGAGGGGTTTGCCGCCAAATCGTGTCGAAGCGAATCTGGCAGGAATGATCCCCACTACTTTCACGGAATCATGGCCTCGCTGAACGGATCAGGGACGGCATGGTTGTTCAGAGGACAGACCGGCTGTACTTCTTTATCCCTTCAACATAGAGGTCGCCGCCCCGGCAGTCCTGGGCGACGATTGCGGGAAAGTCCACGACCTCCAGCCTGCGCACCGCTTCAGGCCCGAGCTCTTCATAAGCGACTATCGAGTTGGCCTTGATGGCCCTAGCGATGAGCGCTCCGGCCCCTCCGACCGCGGCGAAGTACACGGCCCCGTGCTTCTTCATGGCCTCAACGACGGGCTGAGTACGCTGCCCCTTGCCGATCATCCCTTTGAGCCCGTGCTCTATGAGCAGCGGTGCATAGGGATCCATCCTGCCGCTGGTCGTGGGCCCGGCCGAGCCGATTATCTCTCCGGGCCGGGTGGGAGTCGGACCCGCGTAGTATATGATCTGTCCCTTCATGTCGAAGGGAAGGCTCTCCCCTTTTCCCAGAAGCTCCACCATCCTCTTGTGGGCGGCGTCTCTTGCAGCGTAGATCACCCCGTTTATCAGGACTTCATCACCCGCGCGCAGGTCTTCCACTACTTGCTGGGTTAGCGGCGAGAAGATCTTCTTCACGGTCGATTCCTTTCGTCTCAGGCGCCTGAGGGCCTCAGATGACCGCCTCCTTGTGGCGGCTGGCGTGACAGTTTATGTTGACGGCTGCGGGAAGGCT
>JAZDPI010000303.1:0-6518 GCA_043797775.1 Candidatus Eiseniibacteriota bacterium | reverse complement strand
CCACGTCCTGGTCGGTCAGCTCGCGGTGGGTGCGGTCGAGCATCGCGCCGAGCTTGCGCGCGTCGATGAAGAGCACCTCGCTGCGGCGGTTGCGGGGCCGGCGCTTGTCGCGGGCCAGGAACCACAGGCAGGCCGGGATCTGCGTCGAGTAGAAAAGCTGTCCTGGCAGTGCGATCATGCAATCCACAAGGTCGGCTTCAACGATGCTCTTGCGAATCTCTCCCTCGCCTGACTGGTTCGACGACATGGAACCGTTTGCAAGAACGAAACACGCAAGACCGGTCGGTGCCAGATGGTGGATCATGTGCTGCACCCAGGCGAAGTTTGCGTTTCCCGATGGGGGCACGCCGTATTTCCAGCGCTTGTCCTCCCTGAGCAATTCCCCGCGCCAGTCGCTCACGTTGAACGGCGGGTTGGCGAGGATATAGTCGGCCTTGAGATCGGGAAACCGGTCGTTATGGAAGCTGTCGCCGTGGGCAATCTGTCCCTCGATTCCCCTGATGGCGAGGTTCATTCCGGCCAGGCGCCACGTGGTGTAGTTGGATTCCTGACCGTAGATGCTGATGTCGCCGATTCGGCCCCCGTGCGCTTCGATGAACTCCTCCGACTGGACAAACATCCCGGACGAACCGCAGCAGGGGTCGTACACGCGACCCTTGAACGGCTCTATCATCTCGACGAGGAGCCGAACGATACAGCGCGGCGTATAGAACTCGCCGCCCTTCTTGCCTTCGGCGCTCGCGAACTGCGACAGGAAATACTCGTAGACTCGTCCCAGAATGTCTTTCGAGCGACTCTCTTTGTC
This sequence comes from Candidatus Eiseniibacteriota bacterium, assembly GCA_043797775.1. Classification (GTDB taxonomy): domain Bacteria; phylum Eisenbacteria; class RBG-16-71-46; order JAFGJU01; family JAFGJU01; genus JAZDPI01. Next base: position 5,713 of record JAZDPI010000303.1, on the reverse strand, counting down.
GCCGAGCCCTATGTTGCTGACGAGATTGATGAGCTGGCCCAGGCGCTGCTTGTCGAGTGCAGGCCGAGCGTAATCCTTGGGCAGGACGCCCTTGAGCGTCGGATTGTCGCGCTCGACTGCCTCCATGGCATAGTCAACGAGCTTCCCAACGGTCGGTTGCACGGCGTTGGCCTTAAGATGGGGCCACCGAGCTTGCTTCGGGACCCAAAAGACGTTCTTCGCCCGGTATTCGTCACGGTCTTCGAGAAGCGTGGTGATGGCTTCAGAACGATTGGGAACCGTCGGCCCCAAATAGTATTCGTCGCTCGGGTTGTCCACTGCCGACTTGAGATAGGCCCGCCGTTCCTCGAAAGCGTCAGAAATGTACTTCAGGAAAATCAGGCCAAGCACTACGTGCTTGTATTCAGCCGCATCCATGCTTCCGCGTAGCGCGTCTGCGGCCTGCCAGAGCTGCGCCTCGAAACCGAGGTTTGCTGCGGTGCCACTTTGCTTCGTCCGCGTCCGCTTCGCCTGCTTCGTCTTCTCCGCCATCATCGGCCTCCGTCTGGCCTTCGAGCACCCCACCCTCCACAGTCTCAACAATCTGTCAGCCCTTCGCCGTGAACACTCCAGCAAGTGCGGCGGAGAACGTGAGCTGCCGAGTCTATGAGCCTGGGCCCCGAGGACAGACCTCTGCGGTGCAGTGACTGGTCTCAGAAGGGCTCCACGCAAAGTATCGCTTAAGGCCGTTAAGCCGGTTGTGAGCAAGCAGGCCGTCGTATTGGAGACGCCCAACGACTATTCCTGGCGCGACGCCGATCTTTCGCGCAAACCCCGCTACTAGGTCCCTCGTGAACATGGAATTAGCCCTCAGTTTCTTGTACTGATTCCCAGGAATTAGGAAGTCGGCGGCGAACCGGTCGGCCGCCTCCTCGTGCGGACCGCCCTGCTTCATTGCCTCGATATAGATGGCCTTCTTTCCATGAAGAATGATGTGGCCCGCCTCATGAAAGAAGGTGAACCAGAGCTGGTCATCACTTCTGTATCGAAAGCTCAGTTGAATGAGCGCCTTGCGCGGGGATAGCCAGCGAGTGGCACCACTCGCCCGGGACTTCGGAAGCTCGGGCACAAAGGCGACTGCAACTCCCGCCTCTGCGCACAGCTTGACCAATTCGCCGCAGAACACCTCGGGCCGCTCTCTCGTCAGCTCTCGCGCCCGAGAAAGGCTCTCCGTGAAACGGCGCTTGTGAAACGGCGCACAGGTGACGGCTTGGCCGACCCTGACCCCCTGTCTCAACCAAGCTGACAATGCATAGGGGTCACTCCTGAACGCTGCAGGCTTGCGGAAGCAGGCCCGTTGCCTTTCCGCCACCGATTCCCACTGTCCCGGTGACGCGACTCCGTAGAATTGAAGGAGTTCTCGAACGACTCCAGCCGGGCTGTCGTCACCTCGGAGCCACCTTCGCCGTCTCATCTCACGAACCGGGAACTTCTGTGCCCATTTGGCTTGCTGCTCAAGCGCACGTGCTTCGGCCAAACGGGCCAGGTACTCTCTATAGTGCCTTTCGCGAGCACTCCAGAACTCCGCCGGCACCCCAAGCACGAGTTCAAACTGCAGCGCAGTCTCAGGAGTAATGGCCGCCTTGCCGTTCACAATCTCACTGATTGTCTTCTTGGGACGACCGGTACGGAGGGCAAGCTCCGCCTGCGACACTCCGCGCTCTTCGAGCATTTCACGAAGCGTTTCGCCCGGTGCCGAAACGTAGTCAGGACAGTATTCGTTCTTCGGTGGATTACTCATGAGTATCCTCCACGCCCAGCACACGAACAGCCCTCACCCCAGACCAGTCGAGCCCGCCATCGGGTTTTACTGGAGCCGGGTCGGTCGCCGGAACGAAGAGAAGTCTGCGGGGATGAACCAGGTCCAAACTCAGGTAATCCTTCCTGTCGCCACGCAGCTCGTGACATCTACCGGGCAGGCGCCTCATGGCCTCCAGCGACGGAGCCGCACGAAGATCGTCCAGGCGCCGGCGAAGCTTCCTGGCCTGGCGGTCTCCAAATTTCTGTACCGTTTTCTTGTGTTTAGTCAGTACGTCCCTCAGTGCGTCGTTCTTGAAGAGTATATCCAAGCTGCCTGTCCCTTGTCAAGAGAAATGTTAATGCATGGGGTTAATTATTCTCTATCTACAAATGCCGCTCGTCAGACAATTATGCAGACGTGAGGCCGCGCGAGTCAAGGCCTGGATGTGTCTCGCCGCCCGCTATCCGGATGTGCCTTTCTTCTCGCGGCAATCAGCTCGGCGGCCATGGAGACGGCGATCTCCCGGGGGCCTTCGGCTCCGATGTCGAGGCCGATGGGCGTGCGCACCTTCTCGAAGAGCGATTCCTCCACGCCGAAAGCCTTGAGGAATGCGAAGGTCTCCGCCACTTTCGCCTTAGAGCCGATCATTCCAAGGTACGCGCAACCGGATCTGATAACTCTTGCCAGGATGCTTCTATCAAGATTGTGACTGCGCGTCACGATCACGACGTAACTATGTTCGTCCAGACCGGGAAGCCCCTCGTGGTACTCTGCGTCGGTGAGGACCGTCTCAGCGGCGCCCCGGTACTGCTCCAGCATCTCGGGCCTGTCGTCGACGACGGTGATGCGGAAATCGAGACCGCTCACCACGCTGGCGAGCTCCCTCGCGATGTGACCGCCTCCAAATATGACGAGCCTATCCGGTTTGGCGAAAAGCTCCATGAAGACTTCAGCCTCGCCTCCACAGCACATACCCGTGGAGTCGGGGCCGCTCCTCGCGAACTGGTAGGTTTTCAACAAATGTGTCCCGGCAAACAGGGTCATACAATCGTCAATCACCATCTTCTCGAAGCCGCCGCCCCGATGCTGCCGGAGATGCTCCCGTCCGGGAAGACGAGCATCTTGGCGCCCACGTCACGCGGCGCCGAGCCGGAGGTCCTGACGATCGTCGCGAGGACGAACGTCTCATCGGCATCAAGCCGTTCAGCTAACTCCTTACGCAGATCCATCGCGTTGACCTCAACAAGAACCCGCCTTACGGCACCCCCCACGCGCCTGCGTGCGTCGTCATGCGCCCTCTCAAATCTCCACCCGTCTTCATGCGCCTTCTCACGCCTTCATACGCCCTCGTCCCAACGAAGGCGTACCTACAAGCGCCTTCGGCTGCCCGCGCCAGGCTTCACGCCCTCACCCGCCTATGCCCGCCCTTATCCACAGAGAACCGCACCGCCGTTCACGTTCAGTATCTCTCCAGTCACAAACGTCGAAAGGTCGGACGCCAGGAAGAGCACGGCTCCGGCAATCTCCTCGGGCAGAGCCACCCTGCCCATGGGGATCTGCTTCAACACGTCGGCCGCCTCTTCGCTCCTCAGCACGCCGTCCGTCATGTCCGTGGCGACCCAGCCGGGAGCCACGCAGTTGACCCTGATGTTGTGAGGCGCCAGCTCGGCCGCAAGCGACTTCGTCAGGCTTATCACGCCGCCCTTCGAGGCCGCGTAGGCCGAATGGAAGGGCTCGCCTCTCTGACCCGCCGTCGAAGAGACGTTGATGATCGAGCCCGACTTCCTCTCCTTCATGTGAGGGACGATTGCAGTCACGACATGAAAAACGCCGAGCAGGTTCACGGCGATCGTTTCCTCAAGCTGTTTCCCGGTCATCGTGTCTATGGGAGTGCTTTTCCAAATACCCGCGTTGTTCACGACTATGTCAACTCTGCCGTACTCTCTCAGCGCCGTCTCAACCATTGCCTCCACCTGGGGGCGCTCCGCCACGTTCGCTCGCACGACCGCAGCTCTCACGCCGAGTTTCTCGGCAGCCAGCCTCACCTCTATGGCGCTGGCTTCGTCCAGGTAGTAATTGATGACCACGTTGCTTCCCGTGCGGGCGAGAAGAAGCGCCGTCGCCCTCCCGATGCCGCGTGACGCGCCTGTTACGAGTGCCACTTTTCCCGCAAGACTTATCATTCAGAGCTCCTGCACGGCCGCCCTACCGGCCGCGTCCTTCTTCTTCATGCCGGCACTGCACGCCGCGGCGCCTGGCCGCACCTGGTCCTCACTTAACCCCCAGTTCCTCCAGAACATTTTGGGCGCCGTCCACGAGGTCGGCGATGAAGAGAACGTAGCGGATGTCCACGTGAATCGAACGATTGAGCGAATCGTCGTAGTCGAAATCCCCCGTCATTCCTTCGTAGGTGCCGTCGAAGAGGCAACCAGCGACCTCGCCTTTCGCGTTCAGAATCGGACTCCCGGAGTTGCCGCCCGTGGAGTCGTGTGTCGTGAGGAGATTCACCGGCACGTCTCCAAGCGCGGGATCCGAGTAGTCTCCGTATTCGTGCGCGGCCGCAAGCTCAAGGAGCCTCTCAGGGCAGTTGAAGGGATCCTCGCCCGTGTGCTTCTCCACGACTCCGTGAAGCGTCGTGAATGGCTTATGGTACACGGCATCGCGGACGGATATGCCTTGCACCTTGCCGAAGTTGACGCGCATAGTGCCGTTCGCATCGGCATAGACGGGCGCGGTCGAGCCCACCGTGGCGGCCTCAATCCACTTCGGCACCAGGACGCTGAGCGCCCCGTTCCGGCTCGTCTCTCTGTCCAGCGTCTCCCGGTACTCCGGGTAAAGGCGCGCCGCCAGGGCCAGGAAGGAATCTCGCTCCTTCCTGAGCCTGCCGTACGGCGTTTTGAACAGCCGGAAACGTTCATCCCGCTCGTACAGAGACGTGTTTGCGTAGAGAGCGTCCAGGAAACCGGCGATGGTTCGGTCAAGCTCTTCACCCCGCTTGCCCTCGAAAACGTGCTTGCCCCCGAATACGTCATCCAGCGTTCGCATTCGCTGCCCATCCGGAAGGTCAAGCAGCTCGCGCAGCAGGAGCTCCAGAATTCCGCGGTCGCTCTCGAGATGAAGCTGAGTCTGAAACACTCTGATACTTCTTTCGATGTCAGGCTTCCTTCGATCCATGAAGTCGGGGTCGCGGGCGAGATCGGGCTTCTGTCTCTCAAGGCTCCATTGGTAAATCTGCATGGCCTGGCCGAGAAGTCTGTCTTTGTCGAAAAGGAAACTCAGAAGCAGATCCTTCATGCCATATCCGGCGCGCTCTTCATAGAGCGCCTCGAAATCGCTCAGAAGCGTTCCATACTTCTGCGCCGGCTCGGGGCCGCCCTTCCATTTCTCGGCGAGTCTCGCTTCCCTCTCCCTCTGCCTCTGGACCAACCTGAGCTTCCTGAAGCCCTCCACCATGCCCTCGTTGTTCTTGCGGGAATTGTAGAAGCCTTTCAGTTGCCCGGCGACTTTCACCGCGGCAGCCGGATCCTCAGCCGCCTGCGCTTCGAGTAGTTCCGTGATCCGTTTGTAGAGCCTGATTCTCTCCGGGTACTCAAAGCTCTCATACCATCTGAGCCCATGAGACGTCAGGTAGCGGTTTGTCCTCCCCGGAAAGCCGATTATGATTGAAAACTCGCCGTCACGAAGCCCGTCCTTGGCAACCTTGAGATACCTCTTCGGCCTGAACGGAACGTTGTCCTTTGAAAAGTCGGCCGCCCTCCCGTCGGGGGAGACGTACGCCCTCAGAAAGGAGAAATCCCCGGTGTGGCGGGGCCACATCCAGTTGTCGATCTCGCCGCCGTATTCTCCGATGGAGCGCGAAGGCACGTACACCGCGCGAACGTCCCGTATTCTGAGAAACGTGTAGAGAAGATACTGTGACCCACCGTGAAAACC
>JAZDPI010000145.1:0-10576 GCA_043797775.1 Candidatus Eiseniibacteriota bacterium | reverse complement strand
CTCATGGGCGTGATGGCGGCCTTCATTTTTGCCGCGCAAATGATCAACTTCCCTGTAGCGGGCGGCACTTCCGGTCACTTGCTCGGCGGTGCGATTGCCGCGGCACTGCTCGGGCCGTACGGCGGCTGCCTCGCAATGACCGTGGTTCTTATCGTGCAGTGTCTCGTTTTCCAGGACGGAGGCATCACTACGTTGGGCGCACACATACTGAACATGGCCGTGGCAGGGACGGCGGGTGTGTACCCCATCATGAGACTCGCCGCGCACGCCGCAACGCGCAGAACGACGGTGATCATCGCCGCGTCTTTCGCCGCGTGGGTGTCGGTCGTTGTTGCCTCTCTGCTCTGCGCCCTCGAGCTTGCGTGGTCAGGCGTGGCCCGCGCAGAGATTGTTGTGCCTGCAATGACGGTCGTACACGCGCTCATCGGAATCGTCGAGGCGATTGTAACCGGATTCTTCATCGCCTTTCTTCTGAGAACCAGACCGGATCTGGTCGTCGTAGCGGGAAAGTCGCGGCCGCTTATATGAACGGTATTACCGGTGACGGGACCTTTTCGAGGTCTTGTGAAGCGTCCCGGCCCCTGGCCTGAGCGGGATTATCAGTGGCCAAGTCCCCGACAAACGCCGCACGAGCGCCCGGCCTCGGCGGAGTTGCCTGAAATCGGAGAGAAGTATGTCACAAATCGTGAATCAAACCCCCGGGCGCAAGAGAACTCTTCCGATGCTCCTTCTCTTGTCGCTCGGGCTTGCGATTCTGGTTTCTCCTTTTGCCTGCAAGTTCCCCGACGGTCTGGAGAAGGTGGCAGAAACGCTGGGTTTCATTGACCGGGAGGGAGCGGTTATCGGCGCGCCCATTGCAGACTACTCATTGCCCGTGAGACCGGCGGGCAGGCTGGCAGGAGCCGCCGCCGGGGGAGTTGGTGTGGCGATAGTGTTCGCGGGGGCGGTGCTCGTGGGCAAGCTCACGACGCGCCGGACTGCCGGATCGAGCTCCGGCCGGCGGGCTTCGGAATGAGGTTTCTCGATTTCGACAAGTACGGTTCAAGAGAAAGCCCCGTCCACAGGGTCAGTTCGTCCGTCAAACTGGTCCTTTCCTTGGTGCTCGTAGTCTCGGTCGTGCTTCTGCCGCAGGGGCTCTTCGTTCCTCTTGGCGCGGTCTTTCTTCTCCTGCTTCTGGTTTGCGCAGTCTCGCGCGTCCCGCCGGGCTTCGTTCTGATGAGAAGCCTGGTTACGGTTCCGTTCATTCTTGTGATTGGAGCCGTTAACCTCATAGGAAGCGGTTCGGCCGTCATCACAGAAGGCGGCACGGGAGCCTCTTCCGCCTCCGGTGCCGCGGCGCCGAGATTGTATGGGTTTCTGTTCCTGGCCTCGAAGGCCTACATTTGCACCCTGACTTCAGTCCTTCTGGTCAGTACGACGGGAAGTCGAGCGCTGTTCGCCGCGATGAGACGGGTCGGCCTGCCGGCGGCCCTGGTCACACTACTCGCCTTCACAGTCAGATACATCCACGTGGCCGTTAATGAGCTCGTGAGGATGAAGAGGGCGAGAGAGTCACGGCTTGCAGGAAGGCTGCCGCGGATCGTGGAGCTTCGCTCTCTGGCGGGGCTTGCGGGGGTACTGTTCATCAGGTCGTACGAGAGAGCCGAGCGCGTGTATCTGGCAATGTGTGCCCGAGGTTTCGAGGAATTCGCCGGTGAGGAGGAAACGTGCCCCCGAAGACGCGAATCGTCCAGATCGAGTCTTTGAGCTTCACGTATCCAGACGGCACGAAGGCCCTCGACGGCATCTCTCTAGATGTATGTGAGGGCGAATGCGTCGGTCTGATAGGGCCCAACGGTGCCGGCAAGACGACGCTGCTTCTACACCTCAACGGCATACTGCGCGGAAACGGTCGCGTGATCGTGGACGGGGTAGAGGTTTCCGAGAAGAGTCTCAGAGTGATACGGCAGAAGGTCGGAGTCGTCTTTCAGGACCCGGACGACCAATTGTTCAGTCTGACGGTTTCCGACGATATCGCCTTCGGTCCGATCAGCATGAAACTTCCTCGGGGAGAGGTGGCGACGCGGGTGGAGGCGGCGGTCAGGCACGCGGGACTTGAAGGCCTGGAGGGGAAGGCGCCCAATCGCTTGAGCTTCGGGCAGAAGAAGAAAGCGTCGCTGGCGGCCGTTCTCTCCATGCGCCCCAGGGTCATCGCTCTCGACGAGCCCACCAGCAACATGGACCCTCGGAGCAGGAGGGGTTTTCTCAGACTAATAGGCGGGCTCGACGCGACGAAGATCCTCTCGACGCACGACATCGAGAGCGTCCTGGAGCTGTGCGACAGGGTCGTGGTGCTTGACGCCGGGAGGGTCGTGGCCCTGGGGGAGACCCGGGAATTGCTCGCAGACAGGGCGCTCATGGAAGCGCACGGGCTGGATGTCCCACCGGCATTGCGAAGTTGACGGTGCCGCGACCCGAGAGACTACTGTTCCTTTTCGGTCGGCCTGTAGACGACTGGTCTGTTCTCTCCCATCGGGTCTTCAGGCGGACGTCCTCCGCGCCAAAAGGCTTCGGCGCACTCGCGGGCAAGCCTTCGCGGCGTGGACATCCCTTCATAATCGAACATTCCCCAGAGCGCAAGGGCCATCCCGAGGAACTTGCCTTCCCAGTTGCCCATGTAGCCTTCCGCTACATACTTGCTGAACTGATCGGACGTCGCCTTGTCCAGCGCCACGCACCCGAGTACCCGGAAGCCCTTGGAGGTGAGGTAGTCGACAGTCTTGAATTTGGGTTCTCTTTGCTGTTGGTGCGCGTCAACGAGAATGATGTCCTTCGGCAGGGAGTCGATTACTGCGTGGATGTTGCCCAGCCGACCGTAGCAGAGATCCTGGCCTGGAAACTGCGTGCCGTCGAGCAGCATGTCCGACCACATCATCATCTGCACGTTTTTCTTCTTGAGATGGTCGTAGATCTTTCCAACGTCCTTGAGAAACAGTCCCTGTGCCCTCTCATCCTTCATGTTTGAAAAAACGCGCAGCCAGCTGTGCCCGACGTGCATGTATTTCGGCTGACATACCTCGATGATTTCATCCAGAATCGGAAAGAGCTTGCCGTACACCCTTTCGTCAGAGGGGTCATAAGTGTATTTGTCCAGACAAAGGTTGGGATGGACGGCACAGAGAAGATAGTGCTGATCGCTGAGGGTGTTGACGAGCGGTATCACCTCCATGTCCGCTTCGCGAGCGTATCGGACGAGCGCTCTCAGGGTGTCCATCGGGAAGCCGTCGGTCCTCGATACTTCCGGGACGGACTCGAACTTGAACCCGTTGTCGATCTGCAGAATCACGGTGTTCATGTGGAGCATCTCGCCGAGATTGATCAGCTCTCGCGCGTGCTCCATCTGCATCAATTGCTTGAAGCTCCTGACGGGCAGCAAGAGTGCGCGCATGTCCACCGCGGGGAAATCCACGATCTCGACCGGTGGGACCACGTGTTTGTGGCGTTCCCGGTCAACGGCGACGAGCTGCAGAAAGGTCTGTGCCGCGTTCTTGAGTCCGAGCATTCCCACCCCGATGACCGTTACCCTTTGTGCGTTCGACGAGATGACGTAGCCCTGGTCCGGGAAATTGCCGAATTGCTCGCGAGACACCCCCGGAAGCAGCTCCTTGACGACGGGACTCGTGTCGAGCCGGCCCAGAATGATGGCGTTCTGTGCCGGTATAAGATCTGTGACCATGATATCGGGTTGCACTCCGAAGAGATTGTACATGCCGAGCCTCACCCACTCGGCCAGTTCTCGTTCCTCCCTCGAGGCCGCGGCGGGCAGGAAGATCGTCGAGGTCGTCGTCAGGTCGAAGGGCTCGCGGAGCTTCCATTCAAGCTTCACGGGTTCGGGAAGAATGGCCGCCTTCACGAAATCCGCAGAGGGAAGATACTTGAAGGCGGCGGAGTACTTAGGTACAAAGAGCGAGACCAAGCACACGAACGCGAGGGCGAACCCCGACGTCTTGAGGTAAGTTCGGTTGTTCAAAGCTGCCTCCCGATTTGGATTCGTAAACCTGGAGCCCTGGAGCTTTCTACCCCCCAGAGCGCGAATCTCTCCAGAGGAAGTCTATAAGTCGGCTATCGAGAAGTCAATCAAGCAGTTCGGGTGGGTGGCCGGGGGAACCAGTGGCAGCGGCGAAACGTGTGGACACGGAAAGGCATACTCTGTAAGCTCTGGCGCGACGCAAGGTTGTGCGCGGCCGGAGAAGGAACGCGGCGATGACAGACGGAACTCGTCACAATGAGAAGCGGCGAATAGTCCGATTGGGTGTCGGCGATTATGAAGCTCTTCTCAAGCTGTGGCAGGAATGCGGCCTGACGTCTCTCCGGCCCCAGGGAAGGGACAGCCCGCGGGCGTTCGCCAAACAGCTCGAGTGCGGCCAGATTGTTCTCGGACTCGCGGCGGACGGCGAGCTGATCGCAAGCGTGATAGTCACACACGATTGCAGAAAAGGTTGGATAAACCGCTTGGTCGTTCACCCCGCCCGCAGGCGCAGGGGGCTTGGGAAGGCTCTCATTGAGGAAGCGGAGAAGGTTCTCTGCGAAAGAGGGTTCAAGGTCGTGGCGGCTTTGATAGAGGATTGGAACGAATCTTCGTTGTCGCTCTTTCAGAGTCGAGGGTATTCGAAGCACGAAGACATCCTGTATCTCAGTAAGAGAGGCGACCCAGATGCGTGACGTGAACCTTCACCCGCTTGCCGTGACGTTGTTGATCGTGTGGGTCGCTGCTCTCTCCCCCTGGGCCGCTGCCGCCGCTCCGCATTCGGACGAAGCGATCCCGATCGCGCCCTCCCGTTTCTGGCTGCCTGATTCCCTGGAGACGGGCTGGCTTGCGGCCGACAAGAAGCTCCACGTTTTATCCTGTTACTCCATCGTTCTCACGGGCAGGGTAGCGGACGACAAGGTAGAGACGGGTGTCGCTGCTGCGGTTGCTCTGTCGTTGGCGAAGGAGTTGTGGGACCTGTGGTTTAAGGTTCCGCAGTCTCAGAGGGGCGTGAGCAAGAGAGATCTGATCGTCGATGCGATCGGGATTGTCGCCGGCGTCACAATGGTAGAGCTGGTAGACGACTGATCGAACGCCCGCGCCGTCCGCTCCCTGACTTTCTGTCTGGTTCTGTTCGAACTACTTTGACAACGGAAATCGGGAATGCTATCATGCTGGCCCAATCGGGCATCTTTTGTGTGGAAGAGTTAAGGCAAACGCAAAAGGAGGCGAGATTGATGCGCTTGATGGTTTTCGCAACGCTGGTGCTGCTGTGTCTGCCGGTTATCTGCTCGGCGCAGGTTTACTCTGATTGGACGACACCGACCGGCGAGTGGGACAAGGGTTACAGCCTTGGAGGCACGTTGGGAATGCCCCTTGTTGCAGGGATCGACCTGGCGAAACAGTTTGATCCGCGTTTCAGCGGGGGAATCGGTATCGGGTTCGTTCCGGACCTGACGGCCTTGGGAGGGCAGATCAGATTCAACATCCTGAGCCCCTCCGCCGACAGGACCGTGCCCTTCGTGGCCGTCGGACTGACGCAATACTGGCTCGAAGAAAGGAAGGAGAACACGGATGCCGTCGCCTTTCATACGCTGGCCGGCGCGCATCATTTGTTCGGAACGACGTTCGGTGTGAGCTTGTTCCTCGGCTACACGGTCACTCTTACTGACAGTGACAGGCCCAACGTGGACGTCTGGGGCGTGACCGACGACATGTCCAAGCTTTTTCTCGGGATCGAGGCCAGATACTACTTCTAACCTCCTCGTTCCGACGTGACCGGACTATCAGGATCGCGTTCCGACGTGACCGGACTATCAGGATCGCGCTCCAAGGCGACTGGACTATCAGTATTGGTGGTGCCGCCCGGCGACCGCCGACGAGAGGAGAAGAGCATGAAAGGCATGAGAGGCGTGATTATTCTGATCATCGTCTTCGTCGTCGCCATCTTCCTGGGATTCCTTATCGGCTCCAAACGTGCCGCTGATCTCGAGAGGCAGCTCGCCGACGTGAAGACCGAGTTCGAGGCGAAGTTCGTCCTGCTCGAAAACGAGACCGCAACGGCGAAGGCACAGAAAGAGCTGGCGGCCTGCAAGTGGAACTTGGTTCAGACGAGAAACAGCGCGTCCAGAAGAGATTTCGGCACGGCGACTGCGAGCCTGCTTGCCGCGAGGGACGCCTGCAGTAAGGCCGTGGCGGTGGCTCCGTCAGAGTTTGCGGAGCAGCTGGGCGCCTTTCAGACTGCCATAGACCAGATAAAGGCGGCTCTGGATCAGAGTGATCTTGCGGTTGTCGGCACGCTCGAACAAGTAATCGAGCAGATGGAGGCGGTAGTCTCCCGGTAGCCTCTTTCTGCGACGGTTCCGGCGGTGTGACGACCCCGAGGCTGCACGGCTCCGGCGGCGTCACGACCCTGGTGGGGGGACGACCTCGGCGCTGCCGAGAATCTATTGCCGTGCCGCAACGGCGGCGCTCAATTCCTTTACCTTGCCCTTCATCCAGTCCAGGGTTCTTGCCAGCCCATCTTCGGGCGGAACCCTGGACTCCCAGCCCAGAAGCGTCCTTGCCCTGGTGATGTCGGGCTGTCTGACCTTCGGGTCGTCTTCCGGCAGGGGTTTGAACATGATTTCGCTTTCGCTTCCCGTGATGTGAAGGATTCTCTCAGCGAGCTCAAGAAGGGTCATCTCCACGGGATTGCCCAGATTGACAGGCGCTGCAACGTCCGACACCATGAGCCGATAGATTCCCTCAACCATGTCTGATATGTAGCAGAAGCTCCGCGTCTGTTGCCCATCACCGAACACCGTTAGGTGCGTATTCGTAAGCGCCTGCCTCATGAACGTGGGAACGGCTCTTCCGTCTGCCAACCGCATCCTCGGGCCGTACGTGTTGAAGATCCTCGCGATTCTGGTGCGTATCCCGTGATTCCTGTGGTAGGCCATGGTGATTGCCTCGGCAAACCTCTTGGCCTCATCGTAGACTCCTCTGGGACCGACCGGGTTGACGTTTCCCCAGTAATCCTCCCTCTGAGGATGTTCGAGAGGGTCTCCGTACACCTCGGACGTAGAGGCGAGGAGAAACACCGACTTCTTTTCTTTGGCCAAGCCGAGGGCCTTGTGCGTTCCCAGGGAACCGACCTTGAGCGTCTGTATGGGAAGCTCGAGATAGTCGATCGGGCTCGCGGGGCTTGCGAAGTGCAGGATGTAGTCGATGCCCCCTGCGGCGTAGATGTAATCAGTCACGTCATGCTTTATGAACTTGAAGTCCTCGGTTCTGATGTGAGCAATGTTCTCGATGCTTCCCGTGAGCAGGTTGTCCATGCAGAGCACTTCGAAGCCCTTTTCCAGAAGGTAATCACAAAGATGAGAACCAATGAATCCGGCGCCTCCGGTTATGAGAACCCTGGGCATGTCGCCCTCCTTGTCAGATGCGTGCCGTCGCGGGAGCAACGGTTTCGGGTGAAGCAGGCTCTGAGGCGGCGCCCGACGCGCGCCCGACGCTGTGGTACTCGAAACCCAGTTTTTTCATCCTTTCGGGATCGTATATGTTTCTCCCGTCGAAGATGAGCGGTCTCTTCATGACGGTCCTTATCTTGTCCATGTTCAGAAGTCTGAATTCGTTCCATTCCGTCACGACAACGGCGGCGTCGGCACCCTCGGCGGCTTCGACCGGTCCTTCGCAATAGGTTACCTGCGGAAAGACGCGTCGCGTGTTTGCCGCGGCCGCAGGGTCGTACGCCCGTATCGTTGCACCTTCGGCGAGAAGACTCGCGATTATCTCAACGGACTTGGCGTCTCTGATATCGTCTGTGTTTGGCTTGAAGGCGAGTCCCCAGATGCAGACGGTCTTACGGTCGAGCGGTCCGAGGATGCCTTTCATTCTATTCAGAAAGCCCTTTACTCTGCCGGCGTTTATCTCGTGGACGGCCTCCAGCAGCTTGAGCCTGTATCCGTAACCTGCGCTCGTGTGGACCAGGGATTGAACGTCCTTCGGCAGGCAGGAGCCGCCGTATCCGAGGCCGGCCTGGAGGAACTGGTCCCCGATTCTCGTGTCCGCGCCCACTCCTCTAATGACGTCCACGACGTTTGCTCCGACTCTCTCGCACAGATCCGCGATCGCGTTCGCGAACGAGATCTTGGTGGCGAGAAAGGAGTTTGATGCGTACTTTATTATCTCGGCGCTATGTACATCTGTGATGAGCATCGGTCGGCCCAACGAGGCGTAGAGTTCCAGGAGCGTCATGGCGACGTTTTTGTTGGGAGCGCCGATCACGATTCTGTCGGGCGTGAGTGTGTCCAGTATGGCCGAGCCTTCGCGCAGAAACTCCGGGTTGGAAACGACGTCGAAAGGCGTGTCTCCGTTTCTGTACCTTTGGACGATCCTCTTGACGAGGTCGCCCGTGCCGACCGGAACAGTGCTCTTATTAACGATGACCTTGTAGGAGTCGAGCGCACGTCCTATGTCTCGAGCGGCGTCCTTTACCTGAGAGAGATCGGTCTCGCCGTTTTCGGCCGGAGGCGTGCCGACGGCGATGAAAACGACCTCGGAGCGTTGGACCGCCCGGGCGACGTCGGTCGAGAAGGAAAGCCTTTGATCGTGCACGTTTCGCGAGACGATCTCTTCGAGCCCCGGCTCGTAGATGGGCATGACACCACTGTTGAGAAGGTCGATCTTCGAGGAGTCTCTGTCAACGCAGATTACGTCATTGCCGAGGTCGGCAAAAACCACGCCTGTCACAAGACCAACGTAACCGGTGCCGATGACTGCGATGTTCATTTGGGTCCCCCCAGTGTCTCGGTGAGCCGTCGCCGGCTTGCGGGAGACAGAATTCCCCCACTCCGGCCAGCGGATGCTCGCCTACAGGGAGATACCCGTTGGGCGCATGGTACCGGACGTTTCACGATTTGCAAGTAGAAAATTGGGCTTTGAGGCCATGGGTCGTTGGGCGCTCAGGAGGGCAGAATGAGCGCGGCCAGAAGAAGCGAGATCCACTGTCTGACAGTGACGTCCCTGGACGCCTTACCGTTCTGGGTTGCACAAATCAGCTTAACATTTGTGATGCGTCTCTTGCTGAGAAGTGCGTGCTTCTTGAGGCGCAGCAGCAAGTCCAGGAGTTCGCCCCCGCCCCGGGTCCGGCGAACGCCTCCGATTCTTCGGAAGGCGCTCTTTCGCACGAAGACTATTCCGAGTCTGAGCCCGCTCAGCCTGAGCGGGAGAGAATCCAGGACGGAGAGCAGTTTCGAGGCGACCGTTTTAGTTGAAGAGAGGACGTTCGTGCCGCCCCCGAGCGTTCTCTTGTCGGCGAACGCCTGGGCGATGTGGCAGAGACAGTGGCGCTCCGGCATGAGCTCCGGTTTCACGAAGGCGAGGAGGTTGGCCCTGGCCTCCGTCGCGGCTGCGTTGAGGGCGTCGGCACGCGATTGCCGGCGACCGGGGCCGTTGTCGGGAAGAAGCCTTGCGTCGAATTCCTCGACCGCCGCGGCCGAACCGCGGCACGCACCGTATGGGGCCACGATTATCTCGACTCTCTTGCCGGTTCTGCGGTCGAGCTCGTCTCTCGCATACGCAAGATGTTGCAAGACCAGAAAGAGCTGTGGTGAGAACTCACCGGCGGGGATGACGACCGAAATGCTGGGTCTCGGCAGGGGCGTTGCGTTCTGCAACGGCCGAGATGGCTTGGGGTGAGACTCCAATGCGTGCCAGTCGAGACTCTCCGTCTCCAGCTCTTCGAGCAAAGCCTCGACCATGTCGTGCGAAGCGAGCCGCAACGTGCGTGACCTCCGGCCGGAAGTTAGAGCCGTCTCTGCCCGATTTCGTTTGAAGTTGCAATAGGCGTGCCAAAGTTGGTAGGTTGAACACCGGCGGGATCGGAGGAAGCGATGTCTGAACAGATGTCTGACCAATCGAGCTGCGCCCCAGCCATTAGAATGCTCTCGGAACACCTGGAGGCGTCACGTGCGAAGCTTCTTGATGCGGTCGGAGGGCTTGGGCGGGAAACCTTCCTGGCGAGACGGCCCGGCGGAGCCTCCGTCAGGGACCTGCTCGTGCACCTCATGGAGGCCGAGGACTACTGGGTGACTTCGGTCATACTTGGCAGAAAACGCGACAAGTTCTTGCCCGGCAACTACGAAGACGTGGCCGCGCTTCGGTCGGCCTGGGAAGAAGTCCACGGAAGAACACGAGGGCTATTCGCAGGACTGACAAGGGATTTGCTGGCCGAGGCACGGACGGTAGTGTGGGACGAAGAGCGCACCTTCGGCGTGGGCACCATTCTATGGCACTTCTTTCTGCACGAGTCCCATCACCGGGGCCAGATCTGCATGATGATGAGGGACGGCGGCCACACTCCCCCGGAGCTGGATGTTCTCTAGCCTCGGGCACCTGACCGCGTGCCTGCGTGACCTCCCGACGCCAAGCTCCGGCAATGGGTTCCCTCCACGACCCGCACGCGTGCCTCCGCGCCCTTCCGCCGGGGCGATACCCTCCGGAACGCCGCCAATGCTCGGCCGTGTTCGTAAGGTGCCGGGACGGCTTTCTTGGCCCCAGAACGACCTTCTTGGTCATTGACAG
>JAZDPI010000051.1:0-9601 GCA_043797775.1 Candidatus Eiseniibacteriota bacterium | reverse complement strand
ATGTCGATGAACGGGGCAAGCAGGCCGGGCACGCAGACCGTCTGTTCGGCGTCGCGAGGCAAGATGCTCGGCGAGTCCGCAAGGGCCGAGGTGTTCGCCCTTCTCCGTCCCGGCGGCAAGCGGGCGAGACAGACCTCCCCCCGACCGGGCAGAAGCCATGCATGACCTTCCAGTCGATTCCGGGACCGGCCACGTTTTCAAATTCCGCGGCGGGCAGTTCGACCTTTCCAGCCGGACGCACATCGTAGGGATTTTGAACGTCACGCCTGATTCATTCTCCGACGGAGGAAGATTCTTCGACCGCACCTCGGCGCTCAGGCATGCGGAAAGAATGGTGGCCGAGGGGGCCGACGTCATCGACGTCGGCGGCGAAAGCACCAGACCCTACGCCGAAGCCGTCGATGAATCGGAAGAGATCAGAAGAGTCGTACCGACGATTCGCGAAATCGTGAAGCGGTTTGGCGTCACCGTCTCGGTCGACACCTGCAAAGCCCCCGTCGCCGAGGCAGCACTCGAGGCGGGTGCGCACATGGTCAACGACGTCAGCGCCCTCCGTTTCGACCCGAACACGGCAAGGCTCGTGGCGAAGCACGAAGCCGGCCTGATATTGATGCACATGAAGGGAACGCCTCGCACGATGCAGGATAACCCGATCTACGTCGACGTCGTGGCCGAAATCACGGCGTTTCTGGGGAAGGCGATTGCGAGCGCAACCGCCGACGGTGTCACGCGGGAATCCATCATCGTCGATCCGGGCATCGGCTTCGGCAAGACAGTGTCTCACAATCTTGCCATTCTGAGGAATCTCCGCGAGCTCAAGTCTCTCGGCCGCCCGATACTCGTCGGGCCGTCTCGCAAGTCCTTCCTGGGGGAGCTTCTTGACCTCCCCCCGGGGCAAAGGCTTCACGGAACTCTGGCCGCCGTGACGGCGGCGATTCTATCGGGGGCGTCCCTGGTGCGAGTCCACGACGTGAAAGAGGCGAGGGAAGCCGCCGTCATCGCCGACGCTATAGCCCGGGGGTAGACGGCGGACGAGGCGCGTGTGCGCGACCCGGGCGGGGATTCCAGTGTCATCCTCGAGCCGACGGTCTTTCCCCTGCCGCCGGAGCGAACGGGCGTACCGATAACCGGTGTTGCAGAAACCCACCGAAATCAGGTATAAGTAACACGGTGCAGGAAAAGCGGGGGGGCGGTCGTCACGCACCCCGGCCACAGGCTACGGTTCCTTGCAGGGGTGGACGGAATCCTGCCGCGTGGCCGCTGTCACCGCGATCTGACAACGATTTTCTGCAAGGGTGGACGGAATGCTACTCCTCGGTGAACGCTGGTATCTCGACCTCATAGACGTCGGCATAGTGGCGTTTCTCTTTTACAAGCTTTTCATGCTTGTGAAGGGCACTCGCGCCGCACAGATGTTCGCAGGCCTTGTTCTGCTTGTCATAATCTCGCTCGCCGCCCAATGGTTCCAGCTCAGGGCTCTCAATTGGATAGTCAACAGTCTCAAGACCGTCTGGGTCATTGCCTTCGTCATCATCTTCCAGCCCGAGCTCAGAAAGGGCCTGGCCCTGATCGGTGAGAATCGTCTCTTCGGGCGCTTCATAAGAAGCGGAGACTTCAGCGTCTTTGGAGAGATACTCAAAGCCGTCGAGACGATGTCCGAAGAACACATCGGATGCCTCATAGCTGTGGAAAGAGAGATCGGCCTGCGGAACTACGTTGAAACCGGAACCCCGCTCAGCGCAAAGGTGACGTCCGAGCTCCTCGTCACACTTTTCACACCCCGCTCGCCCCTGCACGACGGGGCCGTGATCGTATCCGGGGACGAGGCTGCCGCGGCAGGCTGCATCCTGCCTCTGAGCCAGGACCCCTCCCTTCCGGCAGACCTCGGGACGAGACACCGCGCGGCGATCGGGTTGAGTGAAGAGACTGACGCGGTCGTCATAGTAGTGTCCGAGGAAACCGGTGCGATCTCAATAGCCTCGCACGGAATTCTGAGGAGGAAGCTCGACAAGGGGATGTTGAGGAGCGAGATAAGCTCCATCTTCACGAGAAAAGCCCCTTCGCCGAAGCGCGGGCGGCGGGAGCGCAAGTAGGCCCGGGGCGACGGCAGACGCGGGACGAAACCAGCCGCATGACGAAGCCAACCACGGGCGCACCGCAGTCTCCTCACGCCTTCTCCGCAAGCTCCGGCTTGACAAGCGCGAACGGGATCGTTCCAGAGCTCAGTAGTTTCTCGTGAAAATCCGACAGGCTGAAGCGGGAACCCTGCCGCCGCTCTTCAGCGTCTCTCAAGGCAAGGACTTCTGCCTTACCGATTGCGTAGCTTGACGGCTGCGTGGGTGAGCTCGTGTACCTCGTCACCTCCGCCACCGCATTCGGCCTCTCGATCAAAGCCTCTGCGACCAGAAACTCCACGGCCTCCTCGAACGCCATGGAGCCGGTGTGGAGCCCGACGTCCACGACGACCCTCGAGGCTCTCCAGAGCATGTCCTTCAACTGAAAGAGCTCCACTTCCTTGCTCTCATAGAAGCCCTTTTCTTTCATCAGGTGCTCGCAGTAGAGAGCCCAGCCTTCAGCAAAGACCGTGTTCATGCATATGTGACGTACCCTGGACTGTACGCGATTCGAATGCACGAGCTGAAGATGGTGGCCAGGGTAGCCCTCGTGTAGCGCCGTGAGGACTATGGAAGCACGGCTGTGGCCCCTGAGCTGTTCCTGTTGGACCTCGAGCGGCGCCCCCGGGTCAACCGGGGTGACGAAAAACAGCCCTTCCTGTCTCTCATCCAGCGCCCCAGGACTCATGTAGGCCGCGTAGGGTATGGTTGCTCTCTCGAAACCCGGCGTATCTATCACGCGCAGCTCTTCGCCCGGGGGCACGGGGACCAGGCCCGTCGCCACGACGAAATCACGCGCCTTTCTCATGTGCTGCTCGTAGACACTCCTGAGCTCTCCGGCACGAGGATGGTTATCCTTGAGCCGGTCAATGATCTCTCTCCAGCTCCTGCCGGGGTCGAGCTCGCGGGCCAACCGTTCGATCTCGTCCTTCGTCGAAGCCAGAAGCTCTCGCCCCCTCTTCGCGAGGGCTCT
Source organism: Candidatus Eiseniibacteriota bacterium (assembly GCA_043797775.1). GTDB lineage: Bacteria > Eisenbacteria > RBG-16-71-46 > JAFGJU01 > JAFGJU01 > JAZDPI01. The sequence goes on along the minus strand of JAZDPI010000051.1, from coordinate 6,514 downwards.
CGTGTCTATGTCGAGCATGTGGTCGACTCTTAGTCTGAGGTCGAAAGTCTCTCGCCCGATGGCGAAATCGCCGCTCGAACGAGGTAGAAGCTCGGACTCTGCGTACTCCCCGAATTCGCGAATCGCCTCCATGCAAACGGCGGCGCTTTCTTCAAGAGAAGTCCTCGAGGCCGGCACCTTCTCACCGAGATAGCTCACTGTGTCGCCGACGAACTGGCCCGCACCCTTGAGCATCGCGATGGCCACCTTGGTGAATACGTGAGGTGGATTCTCAAGATTTTGCTTCGCCTCGGCCAAAACGCGCCGGAACTCCCTCAGTCTTGCGGCTATGGAAGCAGCTCTCTTTTCCAGTGGAAGGACCTCGCGCGTCGCAAGAAGGAAGAGCCCCATGAGCGACATCTCTATGTAGAGAATCGGATTTGTCCAGGGTCTCACCAGCTTTTCCAAATCCACGAGGCCCATCTCGCAGCTGTTCGCGACGAGCGTCGCGTCCACTCGAGCGGACACGGGCAGCTCCTCGCGCTTTGCGAGCTCAAGCGCACGTGTTCTGTACTCGCGGAACTTCCGCACCCTGGTGTCTAGAGACTGCCTGTCATACCCGCTTAGCCTGTCATCATAAGCGTGCACGCCGACGAAAGTGGCAAGCTCGGGGAAAGATTCGACGAAGAAATCGAAATACTCATCTGCAAGTGCCTTGACCTCGCGCTCAACCCCCATGTCACCCTCCGCCGCACCTGCCGGCCAGCCTTGCCGGGCATCCTAAGGGGTGACCCCGAAACTGTCAAACGGAATTGCACGCAGGGGGTCATAAACGGTCGCAGCCGAGCATTTCAATGGTAGAGCACTTTGATGCTTCCCCAAGTCACGTCCCCGGTCGCGACGGCGGGAACACAGGTCGGAACCTTTATGTAGCCGGCATCGTAGAGCCCACTCTTCCCGTCGCCCCCCTTCACAATCCACGCTCCCCATTCCGGCCCGGAGGAACTCCTGACCACTAACACGCAGTAGGGATCGTACGGGTCGAACGGGTAAGAAAGGGCGTCTGCGTTTGGCTGCAGGAAGTGTTTGCTGGGGTCGACACACTGGTCGAACTTGAACCCCCAGAAGAACCTACAACCAGGGGCGAGCACAGGCTCGGTCATTCCTTTGGTGCCGCCCATCTCGAGGACCGGACAGTGGCCCCGGGAGCACGTCATCTCGATACCCTGGATGCCGCTCATGATCCCCCGCTGGGCATTGAGCCCGCACGGAAGCCAGAATGAGATATGGCTCGGATCCCGGTAGCGGGCCAATCCGTTGTCGATTCTGTAGACCTCATACGTGTAAGTGTACACACCTGCCTTTGACGGCCCCTGTACCGTCGAGGTAATCTCGAAGTCGAATCCAACGATGTTCTGCGGAGTAACATTGTTCCAGCAAAGGTCGCAGAATGCCATGCTTGTGAAAAGAGTGATCCCGACAAGCGTCGCCAGCAAAGTCTTCTGTGGCAAAGTCAACACCTCCATGTGTTTCCCAACGGCCCATCGTCCACCGCCTCACGAGTTCGACAGCGCTCTGGTTGGGCAAACAAAAATGGCCGAAAACAAAACTCCGGTTCGGTCAACTCACTCGCAGAACGGACGAGGTACAGAACCTCGGGGCTGTTAATGAGAGACTTCCGAAGGTTTTCGACCGTACCCTACAAAGTGCTATCGCACCCCTAAATCTGAGATAATTATATCTCACAAATCATTCTGAATCAAGAGAAAAATGCTGCTATTCGTAACTTCTTATCTCGCCTGTCGGTAGCAGGTTACGCCGGGGCGGACGGGGTAGACGCGGGAGCGGCCCCAACCGGCGCCGGCAGGGGCAAAGCCGCGGCCCGGCAAGAATCCAGGCCGGCGCGACGCCAAGCTCGTGCGTGACGACTGATGGCCGGCAGAGGGTTAGAAGTGCCTGTATCCCAACTCGCTGAGAGTTCTCGGGTTACCGCGCCTCCCGGCTAGCAGGACTCTCTCTCTGGCTTCGGTAACCTCCCCAATCACGGTCAGCGCGATCGAACTGTGTTTGGGAAGAGTCCTTGCCAGTCTACTCAGACGTTCCGGACGAATCGTGAGAAGAATCTCGTATTCTTCTCCGCTGGCCAGCGCAAGCGCGCCCGGCGACGTCCCGAGAAACTGCGCTATCGATCTCACGCTTCCGCTCACGGGGAGGGCATCTTCAAGTATTCTGAAACCGACACCGCTCGCTCTGGCGATCTGGAAAACGTCGGCCGCAAGCCCATCACTAATATCAATCATGGAAGACGGTTTGAAGCCCGCAATGATGCCGGCCTCCCGAACACGAGGCACCGGGGTCAGATGCCTGAGTATGCAGAGGAAGCCGTTTCCCCTGATCGAAGCCGGCAGTTTCCTCCTGAAGTCGTCTGCTTCTCTCTTGACCCAACCGCGGAAGGAGCGAATCCTTCGCTCCCCTCGCCTGTTCTCCGCAGAACCGAAGTATTTGTCAAGCAGGAGAAGGCCCGCCTGAGAGCCACCCAGCGCTCCCGTTACACACACCTTGTCTCCGGGCCTCGCACCTGAGCGAAGGGTCGGGCTGCTCGACGCCAGCATGCCGATCGCCGAGACGCCCAGCGTTATTGCGTCCGCGCGAACGGTGTCCCCTCCCAGGAGCTCTCCGCCGAAAAGTGAAAGAGCTCTCGTCATTCCACGGTAGAGTCCGTCAACGGCGGACACTGGAAGCGTCGGCGGAACGCCGAGACAGACGACAATCCCGACCGGCGTTGCACCCATTGCAGCGATATCGCTCAGATTGGCAACCACCGATTTGAAGCCGACCGCTTCGGGATACGACCACTCGAGCCTGAAGTGCACGCCTTCAACGAGCATGTCGGTGGTCAGAACGAGGCGGCTTCGCCCGCCGAGATCCAACACGGCGGCGTCGTCGCCGGGACCGACAACGACGGACTTCCCTGCGCGTACACCGGAGGTGAATCTGGCGATGATTCGCTCTATCAGGCCGATCTCACCCAACTGCTTGACCGCCGCACGCGGCTTTGCCCGCGCCAACCTGGCGCCGGCTTTGTGCGGTGTTGTACGAGACTTTCGCAAGCGCGGCATACGAAGCTCCGACAATGTGCCTGAACGATTCGACGCACCGGGGACCGAGCGCGGCCGGGAAAAGATTAGCCCAACACTCGACACAAGGCAACAGCGCGCTGCGAGGCTCCGCCGGTCGGCCGAGCGGTCTTGCGCCGTCTCATCTCCTCGCCGCCCTGGCCCGCCTCGCCACCTCGACTCACCTCACCGCCTCGGCCCACCTCACCGTCTCCTCTTTAGCAGGCCCTCCTCCTTCATCAATTCCAAGAGCAGCTCGCTCATCGTTATGAGATCAAGCATGTTGTGATGGAACACCTTCACCAGCAGGTAGGGGTCACCCGTGCGTACGTAGTCGTGGTAGAGCCGCGGTATTTCCGCGCTCGGAATGTCCCCCACTCTTCGTCTGCGACAAACGTGGCGTTCGAGCGTCTGAAGCCTGCAGTTCGGCAGAACCCCTCTCCAGTGTCTTCGAGAATGATGGAGAAGGTCAAAGTGAAAGAGCCGCGGGGCGAATCTCACCTTGTGATAGATCGCTCTGTCCGCGATGACTGGTACGTCGAAGGTCTTGCCGTTGAACGTCACTATGCAATCGAAGTTCGCCAGAAAGCGGGAAAGGATGTGAATCAGGCTCTTCTCCTCCGAGTAGTCGCGCGCGAAGAACTGCCTGATGACGAAATCGTTCCCGGATGCAAACATCGTCCCCACGAGAAAGGCCATACAGTTGTAGAGCCCCGTGCTTTCGATATCCAGGAAGACCGCCCTCTCAAACCCGGCACGACCCAGCGTTTCGAGCTCCTTCGCACGCCCTTCCAACTCACTGGAGAGCGCGCTTACCTCGGCCTGCTGGAAAGACGTGACGATCCTACGGGTGTTCCTCTCTATCTCGGAACGAAGCCTCTCGTGCACGTAGATCTCTCCGTGCCTGCACCGCATCGCCCCACCGGGGAGAAACTCCTCAACAGAGACGGGAGTTCTGATGTAAGTGTCGCGCTGTGCTCGCCCGCCCCCGGTGGCCGTCACGAGATTAGACAACGCTTCTTTCGTCTTGCTGCTGAGTTTCATATAGCTAGGTCAACACGCAACGCACACAACCCCCACGATTAGTTTCGCTGCCGGGCTGCATGTCGTCAAGTCAACGCGCTGCGCACACCGCCGCCTGCCAGCAGTGCCTCGAGCATTTCTCGCGCAGTCGCCTTGTTGGGAATCGGCCAGCCTCCCTGTATGTCCGGGTCTTGATGCTGCGCGGGCCGCAGGATAGGAAGCCCCACGCAGGAAGGACAGCCCTCCAGGCACTCGCACTCTCGAATGAGCCCCAGGCAGGTTCCCAACACCTCGTCGATCATCTCGTAGGTTTTCTCCGAGAAGCCCAGACCCCCCTGGAATCTGTCGTATATGAAAATGGTCGGCGTCCCCGTGTTGCTGCTGTCTATGACTCCGCCGATGTCCTGCCTGTCGCACATGGCGAAGAGAGGGATCACGTTTATCATCATGTTGCGTATTCCCACCAGCCCCTCAATCGGATTTCTGCCCCTCCCCCTGATCTCTTTGAGCAGGCTCGACGAAGGCACGATCCACATGCTGGTCGTCTCCAGGTGCAGGGCAGGAAGATCCAGCGTCTTGTATCCGATGCTGTCCAGGCTGTAGAACTTTATCTTCTTGAAAGCAACGGTCGCCCAAGTAACGTCGGCGTCGCCAAGCACAACCTTCTGCCCCGTCCAGTCTTTCTCCCTCTTTTGCCTCAGTACTCTCAGGCTCGTGTCGAGGACGGGCTGGGTGTAGTAGTCCACTTCGGACCTCTCGACGTACGCGATTTTCTGCTCCAAATCGAGGTTGCGCGTGAAATAGGTTTCCCCGTCGTGCAGGTAGATCGCCTCTGGATAAACAAGCTCCGGCGCACTTATGGCATCCACCGTGCCTATGACCTTGTTGCCCTCCCTGGCATCGACGATCGTGTAGGTGTCGTCCGAGATCGTGCGGAGATTCACCGACGCCGCCGGGAAATCCGTCGACGCCCAGTACCATCTCTTGTTTATTCCTTTCACGCTCCCCTCCTCTTCGAGCAGAGTCGTGATCTGCTCGACAAGAGGACCGAAGAGCTCCCTGTCCGTATCAGAAACAGGAAGCTCGAAGGCTGCACAGCAGAGATGGTTGGCCAGTATGTAGGGATTGTCGTAGTCGATAACTGCACTTTCCGGTGATTGCCTGAAGAAATAGTCGGGATGCCGCATGAGATACTGATCAATCGGGTCGTTGTACGCGATGAGAACGCTCAGCGCTTCTTTCGCCGATCGCCCCGCCCGTCCGGCCTGCTGCCACGTGCTCGCAATGGTCCCCGGAAAGCCGACGGTGACCGAAGCGTCAAGGCCGCCGACGTCGATGCCGAGCTCGAGGGCGTTCGTGCTCACTACCCCCAGCAATTCACCGGAGAAGAGCTGGCGTTCGATCTCGCGCCTGTCCTCAGGCAGGTAGCCGGCCCGGTAAGGACGAATCGCGTCCTTGAGGGCAAAGCTGTACCGCTTCAAGTCCTCGGAGGCATACCGATAGATGAGCTCGGCCACAACCCTTGCCTTTGTGAAGACGATTGTCTGAATCCCGTTCCGCACCAGCTCTACCAGGAGCTCCTTTGCCTCCACGTTGGAGCTCCGTCTTTCCATCCTCGCGTTGTCCAGAAAGGGAGGATTCCAGAAGAGAAAGAGCTTGGGTCCGCGAGGGGAGCCGTCGTCGGATATCACGTCCACATCCAACCCCGTTAGCTCCTGGGCCAGCTCGCGCGGGTTTCGTATCGTGGCAGAACAGAGGATGAACTGCGGGTTGGAACCGTAGTGATCGCAGATTCTGCGCAGTCGCCTGACCACGTTTGCGACGTTGGAGCCGAAGATGCCCCTGTAGGAATGGATTTCGTCTATAACGACGTACTTCAACTCCGAGAAGAACCTGCTCCAGCGGGTGTGATACGGGAGTATTCCCTGGTGTAGCATGTCGGGGTTCGTGAGTATGACGTTGCCGGACTCACGGAGTTTTCGCCGCGCGTACTGAGTCGTGTCGCCGTCGTACGTGCCGACGTGGAGGGCACTGCGCAGTTCTTCGCTGTGAGACGCGAGCCTGAGAAGTCCCTTGAGCTGATCCTGGGCGAGCGCCTTCGTCGGAAACACGTAGAAAGCGTTCGCGGCCTTGCCGGAAAGGAGAGACTCCAGAACGGGGAGATTGTAACACAGGGTCTTGCCGCTCGCCGTACCGGTCACGACAACGAAGTTCTTCCCCTCTCTCGCGCTCTCGACCGCCGCCACCTGGTGAGAGTAGAGTCGTTCTACGCCGGTGCTCCTTATGGCCGCCTCCAGCTCTTGAGTGAGAGGTCTGGAAAGCTCACCGTAAGAGGCCTCCCTCGCGTCGAGCCTCCTCGCGTAGCCCACCCTTCCCTTGAACTCAGGCCGGGAGAG
>JAZDPI010000141.1:0-4764 GCA_043797775.1 Candidatus Eiseniibacteriota bacterium | reverse complement strand
GGCGTCCTCTATCCCCAAGGAAAGCCTTATCAGCGTGTCGGTTATACCGATCCTCGCCCTGACCTCGGGCGGCACCGAGTGATGGGTCATGATGGCCGGAAGCTCGATGAGAGACTCCACCCCGCCCAGGCACTCCGCGAGCGTGAAGATCCTCACGTTCTCGAGAAAACGCCTCGCGTCCTCCAGGCCGCCCCTCATCTCGAAGGAGACCATGCCGCTCATCCCGGTCATCTGCTGCCTGGCCAGCTCATGCTGGGGATGACTGGGGAGCCAGGGATAAATGACTCTCTTAACTCTCGGGTGGCCCTCAAGGAACCTCACGATCTCAAGCGCATTCTTGAAATGTTCCCTCATTCGCACTGCGAGGGTTTTGATTCCCCTGAGGACGAGCCACGCGTCCATGGGGCCGGGCACACCGCCCACCGTGTTCTGGCAGAACTTGAGCCGCGCGAAGTGCTCTTCGTTGTTCGTGATGACAAGTCCGCCCACCACGTCGCTGTGCCCGCCCATGTACTTGGTCGAGCTGTGAACGACAACGTCTACGCCAAGCTCCAGCGGAAGCTGGAAGTAGGGCGTGGCAAACGTGTTGTCAACGACGCTGATGAGACCGCGTTCCTTTGCGATTCGTGCGGTCGCTCTCAGGTCCGTTATGCGAAGCAACGGATTGCTGGGCGTCTCGACCCAGAGCATCTTCGTGTTCTTCTTCACGGCGGGTGCGATTCTCGAGGGGTCGGTCGTGTCCAGGAAGGAAAACTCCAGGCCGTAGTCCTTGTAGACCCTTTCGAATATCCGATACGTGCCACCGTAGAGATCGTCGGTGGCAATGACGTGGTCGCCGCTCTTGAGGAGATTCAGAACGTTGTTGACGGCCGCCATGCCCGATGCAAAGGCGAGTCCGTGCCTGCCGTTCTCGAGGGACGCGGCGCATTCTTCGAGAGCCTTTCGAGTAGGGTTCTGCGTGCGCGCGTAGTCGAAACCCTTGTGCTTACCCGGGCTCTCCTGCGCAAAAGTGGAAGTGAAATAGACGGGCACGACCACAGAGCCTGTCGCAGGCTCGGGTGGCTGGCCAGCGTGTATCGCCTTCGTTTCGAACTTCATGAGTACACCGTCCTCAGGCTTCGGCCGGATGTCGGCCTCAATCGGTCCCTCCGGTTTCATACAGCTCGTCCATGCACTCGAACGCGTAGCGGAGGTGCGGGATGACTATGGAACCGCCGACGATGAGCGCCACGTTCATTGCCTCGTAGAGTTCCTCTTTCGTGACGCCTTCGGCGGCGCACCTGTCCAGATGATAGAGAATGCAGTCGTTGCACCGCAAGACCATCGAAGCTACGAGTCCCAGCGTTTCCTTGGTCTTCGCCGTCAGAGCCCCGTCGAGATAGGCCTTGTTGTCCAGGGCGAAGAACTTCTGGTAGTCTTTGAACCCGCACGTGAGAATCTTCTCGTTCATGTCAGTGCGATAGCGACGGAATTCCTTTTTGTGATGTTTCATCTTTCCTCCCTTGGGAGCGGCGCGTGAGACCGCCGATTCCATTGTACGTTGCGTGAACGAAAGCTCCGAGATGAACGACAGCTCGGCGGCCAACGGTGCGCACAGTCGTTCTACGCTTTCCGCGACGTTACCATCTGGGTCACCCCGAAAAGGATCGCGGCGGCGAGCGAAAGAGAGGCGGCGACCAGAAAGGCGGTCGTCGAATTGACTCTGTCCCAGAGTGCCCCAAAGATTATGCTCGCCGGTATGAGCGTCACCCCCACGGCCGTGTTGAAAAACCCGAACGCGGTCGCTCTTCTCTCCGACCCCACGAGGTCCGCGATGTATGCTCTGAAGACTCCTTCGGAGAGCCCGTAGTAGAGACCGTAGCAGGCAAAGAGCACCCACACTGCCGAGAGAGAAGAAGCGAGGCCAAATCCCGTATAGATGGCCGCGTAAACCAGGAATGACAGGAATATCACGGGCCTTTGTCCTATCCGGTCTGAGACGCGACCGAAGACCGGTGAAGAAAGAGAGCAGACTACGTTGTAGGTGAGCCAGATGAGCGGTATGCCGGCAGCAGAGAGCCCGGCCTCCCTGGCCTTGAGAATGAGAAACGCGTTGGAGGAATTGCCCAGCGTGAAGACGATCACACTGAGGACGAAGAGCCGGAAGGGTGTGCCGAGGCAGGAGTAAGAGTGTGACCTGGCAGCCGGGCTGTCTGAATTCGCACTGTCCTGGCCGTCGTGGCCCGGCGCTCGAGCTTCACCCGCCGGTCCCCTTACTCCCGAAGCCGCCGCGGAACCGGCCTCTGCGACGCCGGAGGGCACAATCTCGCGCACCTTCCCGATTAGGGCCACTGCTATCGCCGCCGGGATCACGGACAGGAGAAAGACGGCCCTGAGATTATCTCCGGTCAGCGAAAGAACGAGCATCGCCAGAAGCGGTCCACCCGCACCGCCCAGGCGGTCCATTCCTCTGTGGAGCCCGAAGCCGTAGCCCTTCTTCCCGGGTTCAACGGAATCGGCAATCAGCGCGTCCCTGGCGGGCGTTCTTATGCCCTTCCCGACCCTGTCGGCGAAGCGCACGGCGAACACCAGGCCCCAGTGGTTGGCGAGGAACAAGAAGGGCTTTGCTATCGTCGAGAGGCCGTAACCGATGAACACGAAGACCTTTCGCTTTCGGTATCTGTCGGAAAGCAGTCCCCCCACCATACGCACGAGTGAGGCGGTTCCGTCCGCAACGCCCTCTATCAATCCTACGAGCGAATTGCTGGCGTGAAGCGTGCTCACGAGAAAAAGCGGCACGAGAGGGTAGACCATCTGGCTGGAGAGGTCGGTGAAAAGACTGACCAGCCCCAGCTTGACCACGTTCTTGTCGAGTTTCATCTGTATAAGACCCCTGAGTTAGTGCCGGGCCGGGCATCATCGGGAGCTTGCTTCTCATTCATCACGCAAGCCCCCTGAGTTGATGGCGGGCCGATTGATGAATCATAATCTGCCGGGGTCGCTGCTCCAAGACGAAAGTGGGGAAGGGTGACACAAAAATGTCACCGGCCTGGACGGTACCTCGCTGGGCCTCGTGTCAGGGGGTCCTGCTGTCCCTTGCGAAGTGGACGCCATCGCTGTCTGCCCGAGGAGATTGGCGGGTGTTTTTGGTGGGTTTTTCGAAGTAGGAGGCGGTCCTCTTTGCCAGTGTGTCGCTGCGCTTCTGTGTGACTCCTCGTCGGCAACCCAGCAAAAAACCCGTTCTCGAAAGGGAAGAACGGGTTCTCGTGGCACCCACTTCGGCAGTCCCGCTACCGTTTCCAGGCCGGTGACTTTGCGCCCTACACTTTCGAGTAGTTTGCTCTTGTCGGTGGGCGGTATTCCGCGACCGGTTTCGCCGGTCTATGTCGTTCACTTGACTTCTAATCGCAAGATGTGTGCCACGCTCCGCCGCGAGACGCCTCGCGAGTGACCGAAGTGCAAGTGACGCAGCGGCAGGCGGGACGGGTACGGCTCACAGTGTGCGAGGCCAGGAAAGGGCCTGTCGAGGCGCTGTCTCAATGCGAAGAGAAAGAAGTCAGGAGCAAAATGCAACGCGGGCGCGCCGCGGAGGCCGCTCACAAGCGCCGATTCTCAAGAGGGGGCTGCTCCGGCAACACCCGGGGGAGCGCGCCGAGGAACGTGTCGCGGACCGTGCGGGTCCGGCCCGTTCTGGCACCGGCCGATGCACTGGGAGAGGGATGCTACAAGCTCATCGGGTCTGTCGGTGCCGACGCGAAATTTCCGGCCGCTCTTCGTCGCTATCTCGACGGCCTGTCTTCCCGAGACGTTATAAAGCCAGCCGTCGGGCGTGTTGTGGATCCCCCAGCCGTACGCCCAGGGATTTGTCACAGTGTTGCATGAAACCATGTCTTTCAGAGGGAAACTCTTTCTGACAAGGCCCGGGCCGAAGAATATCAGAAGCCTCTCCTGGTCGAGGGCGACGGTCAGGGAGGAGAAGTTGACGAGAGCAGCGAGCAGAACGACGAGAACTCCGTATGCGACCGGAGGAGGCGTCTCTCCAACCAGGAACAGTACAAGCGCGACCCCGACAACGGAAGCTCCGACTGCGATGATGATCACCCAGCCGAACTGTCTGTGAGAATAGAGATAGGACGGCATGCAAATGTCTCTCTGGTGGCCACGGTTCACGGCCGCAGAAACTGCTCACTTCTGGGGAGAGAACTCCTCCTTGCCCGCGCCGCACACGGGGCACACCCAGGTCTTGGGCAATTTCTCAAAGGGAGTCTTCGGTGCGATTCCGCTGTCGGGATCGCCGGCCTCCGGATCATACACGTAACCGCAAATACCGCATACGTACTTCTTCATCTGTGAAACCTCCGTTTCCTTCTCCGCAGGCTTCTCCGCAGGCTCTTCCGCTTCCACGTACGTCGGAGCGCTTTTCGGAGCCTTTCCCTTCTTCTTCTCGTGGTAGAACGCGTACGTGAGAGGCGCCCCCTCTCTCAAGACTTCCGCTCCCACAATGTCTGCCACAAAAACGGTGTGAGTTCCAGCATCAATTTGGCCGACTACCTTGCCCTCCAAGAGTGCCAGTGCGTTCTCCGTTACCAGCGGGCAGCCGGTAACGCCCGTTTTATGCTTTGCCTGCGACAGCTTGTCCACTTCTCTGCCCGATTTGAAGCCGAAGAGCCCGATGAAGGTCATCGGTGTGGGCTCGTCCAGAACGGAGACTGCAAACGTCCCGCTCTTGGCGATGTATTCGTGCGTCAGGTTGTTCTTGTTGATGCTGGCCGCGATGCGAGGCGG
>JAZDPI010000299.1:0-6208 GCA_043797775.1 Candidatus Eiseniibacteriota bacterium | reverse complement strand
ACGACGATGATGGGAACGACGAACTACGCGAAGGAAATTCCATACATACAGAAGACGGACGAGCTTGGTGAGAAGACAATACGGCTGAGGAAAGAAATCGGTGAGTGGCGATTCAGTCGATTTCACCAGTTCTCACTCCAGGTGCTTGATTCCTTCACCAAGGAAGAGAAGGAGCGAATTGGAGCCAACAAAGCCGAGCAGAACAAGCTCCTGGTCGAGAAGATACGCGCGATGGCGAAGCTACCGGATTCTCTAGCGACGGCCCCGTACCTGGTCGAGGACCAGGGTGTAAATTACTTCGACAAGTATCTTGAGTACGAGCTCGCGTGGGGGGAAATCGCCGTGCTCCTGGAGGAACAGCGAGAGCTCATGGTCAAAGAGGAGCTCTGGCGAACGTTGATGAACAACGGCACGCGTTTCCTCAACGCGTTTACGTCGAACGATGCCACGGTGTATCTAGAGTACATCCCCGCCAACAGATTGGAGCTCTTCATGGTGCTCGAGTCCGACAGGATGGAGTCTCCGATATTCAGGGAGTTCTGGTCGGAGCGCGATGTCGTCATGGAGGAACGTCGTCTAAGCGATAACGACCCCGACGAACAGCTCGGAGAGGCGTTTTACTCGGTTGCCTTTACGGCGAGCCCCTACAACTGGCCTGTTTTGGGGTGGATGAGCGACCTCCAGACTACAGACCGGAAGGAGCTGGAGGCCTATCATCGGATGTACTATGCTCCAAACAACGCCGTGGCGATGGTAGTGGGAGACGTGACCGTCGGCCAGGTGGAGAAGCTGGCGAGGAGATATTTCGAATCCATCCCGGCTCAGCGTGCGGCCAGGCGACTGGAGACTCGCGAGCCCGAGCAGAAGGGCGAACGACGCGTCATCGTCGAGCACACGGCGAACCCAAAGCTGATGATCGGCTTCCACAAACCCGTCTACCCGGACCCGGATGCGGCGGCAATCGGTGTCCTTGAGAATATCCTTGGGGCGGGCCGCACGTCGAGGCTCTACAAGACAGTTTTCGAGGAACAAGAGCTTACTGCCGACGCACCTAACGTTTATGACGGTCCCGGTGACCGTTATGACAACCTGATTGTAATCGACGCGCAGCCGCGGCACCCTCACACGCTTGAAGAAGTGGAGAAGGCGATTCTCGGCGAGCTCGACAAGATGAAAACGGAGCCGGTTACCGAGCGCGAGCTCCAGCGCGTTAAGAATCAGATTGACGCCAACATGATTCGTTCGCTGGGCTCCAATATCGGGATAGCCTTCCAGGTCGGATTCGGCCAGGTCTTCTACGGCGACTATCATGCCCTGTTCAGAAATCTCGAGCGAGTCAAGGAGGTCACTGCCGAGGACGTTCGGCGCGTGGCCAACAAGTACCTGACTGAGAGGAACCGTACGGTCGGGTACCGTGTCAAAATAGAGGAGAAGAAGCAGGAGGTGAGCGGAAAAGAGCCGGGCGTAGCGGAGGAGCAAATCGACCGCCAGGCGCTCATGCAGTTCATACAGACTCTGCCGCAGGAAGAGCAGATGGAGATCTTCCGGAAGGTCCAGCAGCTAAAGACCGAGGCAGAGCAGCAGGCATTCGCCAAGGAGCTCTGGGAGCGCGCGAAGGCCGCCAAGGGCACGAAGTAAAGGAGAGAAGCAATGAGAAAGAGAGTTCTCATAATCATACTCGCTGCGATGTTCGCCGTCTCGCTCACGACGGTCGCGTCTGCGGGTAAGCGCCCACACCCGAGTAAGCTCATCTATCCGCCGCTCAAGGTTGTCACGCCACCCGCGACCGACATTTCCCTTTCCAACGGTCTGACAGGTTTTCTCATAGAAGACCATGAGATCCCCGTCGTTGATATCGTGCTGCTTGTCAAAACGTACTTTCCCGATAGGGGGAAGTACGGCCTGAACGAAATGGCACAGTGGGTGATCAGAAACGGCGGGAGCGCGAGCTGGCCGGCCGAAAAGCTGAACGATGAACTCGAGTACCTGGCCGCCGGGGTCGAGGTTTACGGGGACAATCTCAGCACGACCATCACGTCCAACTGTCTGAAGAAGGACCTGCCGCGCATTCTCGAGATTATGGCCGACCTTCTCATGCGCCCTGCGTTCCCGGACGACAAGGTTGAGATGAAGCGCAAGACGATGCTGGAGGAGATTCGCCGCAAGAACGACGAGCCCAATGCAGTCTACAACCGCGAATTCAGGAAGCTCGTCTACGCAGGTCATCCGTACGGCTGGGATACGGCGACTGAAAGCGTCAGCGCAGTCTCCAGAGAAGATCTTGTGACGTTCCACAAAGTCTACTTTCATCCGAACAACGCGATTATCGGAATAAGCGGGGACGTGACTCAGGCCGAGATCGCTGCCGTACTCGAGAAGGTTTTCGGGCAGTGGCAGCAAGCTGACGTCACGATCCCCAAGGTTCCGGAGTTGACCACGGTACCGGCGGCGAGCTGCAACTACGCTTACATGGACATCAGCCAGGCGTACATCGCGCTCGGCCACCAGGGTTTGAACGCCAGTGACCCCGACCGATGCGCCGTCAACGTCATGAACTTCATCCTGGGTGGAGGCAGCTTCACCTCGTGGATCACCGAGAAGGTGCGCGGTGACGAGGGCCTTGCCTACATGGCGAGGTCACGGTATACGTCGGATCCTTGGGTGAAGGGGCTTTTCACCGCTCTCGCCCAGACAAAGGCCGACGCCTGCAGCAGAGCGACTAACCTCATTATCGATCTTGTCAAACGGATGCGCGAGGCCGGGCCCACGGACATCGAGGTCAAGAGAGCCGTCGATTCCTATGTCAACAGCCAGGTCTTTGACTACGAGTCGAAATCGCAAGTGGTGCGCCGGCTCGTGCAACTGCGATTCGAGGGGAGGCCGCTCGACACTCCCGAGAAAGACATGGAGACATACGCGAAGCTCACCGTCGCCGACATAAAGCAGGCGGCGCAGAAGCATCTGCACCCGGACAAGCTCACGCTTCTCGTCGTGGGTAACGCGGAGTTATTCGATCGGCCGCTCAGCGAGTTCGGAGCGGTGAACGAGATGGAACTCAAAAAGGAATGATCGTTCCAGGGCGCGCTCAAGCGACACCCCCGGCCGTCCTCAAAAACAAACCAAAGTCGAAGCGGGGCAACGCCGAGCTCGCCGTTTGGGCCCTTCGCGGTTGCGTTTTCTATGGCATCGATGATAAGACTTGTCGGCGAACAAGATGCTGAGCAGACGCTGGCGATCTATGCCCCCATCGTCCGCACGACAGCCGTCTCGTTTGAGGTCGAACCGCCGACCGTGAATGAGATGCGAGAGCGTATTGGGGACACGATTGCTCGTTTCCCCTGGTTGGTCTGCGAACACGGCGGCACGATCCTGGGCTACGCATACTCCGGGGAGCATCGTGCTCGCGAGGCATACCGGTGGTCTGTCGACGTGTCGGTGTACGTGCATCCTCGTGCGCGTCGATCCGGCGTGGGTCGCGCTCTCTATCGCTCGCTGTTCGAGATCCTCACACTTCAGGGATTCTTCAACGCGTACGCGAGGATTGCGCTGCCCAACCCCGCGAGCGTGGCGCTGCACAGATCGCAGGGTTTTCAACTTGTAGGCGTCTTTGAGGCCGTCGGATACAAACTTGGCGCCTGGCACGATGTGTCGTGCTGGCGACTCTCGCTACAAGCGCCCGTTGTCCCTCCGCGTCCGCCCATCGACATCGAAACGGCCCAGAAATCTCCAGGATGGACGGCCGCACTGACGGCGGGATTGCAGTCCCTGCGCCTCGAAGGGAGAGAACGCGGGTGAGGTCCGGCATCACGGGCGCCGCGGAAACCATGCCGACTTCTCAGTAATCTCTTGGCAGGTCGCCGAATCGCTGGTATCTTCGATGCGTCATCGGGGACCCAGGTAGTCACGCACATCACGGAGGTTGGAAATGGCTGGTTGGATTCTGTTCATCATTCTTGCCGTGCTCGTCTTCGGTCTGATAAGCATCTACAACTCTCTCGTGCGACTCAGGAAGCGATGCGACAACGGCTGGGCTCAAATCGACGTCCAGCTCAAGCGGCGCTACGACCTGATCCCCAATCTCATCGAGACGGCGAAGGGATACCTGAAGCACGAGCGCGAGGTGTTGGAGAACGTGACGAAGGCGAGACAGCAGGCGATTGATGCGTCGGGAGTCAAGGATCAAGCCAAGGCCGAGAACTTCCTGACGAGCACCCTGCGTTCGCTCTTCGCCGTCGCGGAAAGCTACCCCGACCTCAAGGCCAATCAGAACATGCTGGCACTGCACGAGGAGCTGACCTCTACCGAGAACAAGATCTCCTTCGCGCGGCAGCATTACAACGATTGCGTGCTGGCCTATAACACGTCTACGGAGACCGTTCCCTCCAACATTATTGCGGGCACGTTCGGTTTCAAGCCGAGGGAGTTTTTCGAGATCGAGGATTTGGGGCAGCGCGAGGCACCGAAGGTGAGCTTCTCCTGAGCGAGCGGAGCCGCGAGCTGAGAGATGCGTCAGTGACAGTGAGTTGAGCCGTGAGTTGAGCGCCGTGTGAAGGGCAATGAGTCGGGCCGTGAGTTAGGCGATGTATGACGAAATAGCGGAAAACAAGAGGAATTCCTGGTTCCTGGTTGTCGTGGTCACGGCCGTGCTGGTCGTGCTGGGGTACTTGATCGGTTCGTACTGGGGAAGCGGGGAGTCGGGCATGATGCTGGCGGGGGTCGTCGCTCTCGTTATGTCACTCTCGGCATACTACAGCGGTGACAAGATGGTCCTCGCGGCGAGCAGGGCGCGCAGGATAGCAAAGAGCGAATACCCACAGCTTTTCAATGTCGTGGAGGAAGTTTCGATCTCCGGAGGGCTTCCCATGCCTGCGGTCTACGTGATTGACGACACGGCACCGAACGCCTTTGCGACAGGGCGAGATCCCGCCCACGCGTCGGTTGCGATAACGACCGGACTCATGCAGAAGCTCAATCGAGACGAACTGCAAGGGGTGATGGCGCATGAGCTGTCGCACGTCGGGAACCGGGACATCCTCTTTGCCACGATGGTCGGAATCCTGGTGGGATCGATCGTTCTCGTAAGTGATTTCTTTCTCAGAAGTCTCTTCTGGGGTAGAGGTGGAAGACGACGCAAGAGCAGCGGCGGCGGGGGTGGTGGGATCCTGGTGTTGATCGCGCTTCTGTTCGCGATACTCGCGCCAATCTTCGCAAAGCTCCTGCAGCTCGCGGTATCGCGCCAGCGTGAGTATCTGGCCGACGCCTCGGCGGTCAAGTTGACTCGTTACCCAGACGGACTGGCTTCGGCACTGGAGAAGATTGCCAATGATAAAGATGTACTCGAAGTGGCGAACAGGGCCACGCAGCATCTCTATATCGTGAACCCGATAAAGCCGTTCGAGGAGAGGGCGAAATCTCTTTTTAGCACGCACCCACCCATTCAGGATCGTGTGGCGCGATTGCGAGCCATGTAGAGAGGTGCTCGGGAGCGCCAGACGGCACCGACGAACCTTCCAGTGTGTTTCCCGCCGGGGAAGACCGGCACAGATTCGAGCGGCCCGTAGAAAGGGGAGACCGCGACCCTTCACGCAGGTGAGTTCTGTATCGTCCGTAGGGGGATCGAGCATGGAGTGCTCCCTCACGGGCACGTCAAGGATCGACCTGAATGAGGCGTAACAGTTGCTATCTTGTCATGACACTCATCACCACACTCGCGGTCGCTCTGGCGGCTCCTTCTTTCCTGCCGGTGGCTGACTCCGTCGCTCTGGCAGGAGAGCCGCTCGGGATGAAGGCGGGGAGAAGGTCACCCGGAAGGGCCGAAGAGCTGCCCGAAACGGGGGTCGTTCACAGGGGAATTGTCGTTAGTCGTCGATTTCCCTGACGTCAGGAACGAAGTGAACAGGAACGTCGTTCAGGCAAGATTCTCAAGAGAACTGGACAGGTATGTGCGTGAGATGTCGTACGGAAGGGTCTCTCTGAAGTTCGATTTCACTGACCGCTGGCACACGATGCCGCCTCCTGGCGTATCCTCATGGACCAGAATGAGACTGGGCTGGATCGACCGCTCAAAGATCAGGGTCGTCGAGCCAGGCGAACGAGCGGAAATCGTGCTGGGAGCCCTCGAGGAGGGCTCGTCGGAGACAGCGGTGATCAAGATATCGCTTTCTGGAAACTCCTACTACTTGGTTGAGAACAGGCAGCCCATCGGCTT
>JAZDPI010000102.1:0-3754 GCA_043797775.1 Candidatus Eiseniibacteriota bacterium | reverse complement strand
TCCAGACTGCAGGCGGTTTCTGAGCGGGCTGGAGTTCACCTCGACCGTTGACGGAGCCTTCCTTGTTCACGCCACGCCCTCGGAGCCGGAGAAGTGGAACTACATATTCGACCCGTCCGATGCCGTACGGGAGCTTGACTCACTTGCCGAGGACGTGTGCTTTGTCGGGCACTCGCACTTCGCCCTTTTCTTCGCCGCGGAGGGTGACCGCTGCAAACTCTCCTTGCCGGTCCCCCTCAAGCTTGAGGATCACAAAAGATATATTGTCAACGTCGGCAGCGTGGGCCAACCGCGGGATCACCTCAGCTCCGCCTGCTTTGCCGTGTTCGACGCCTCCGTGGGAACGGTCGAATTCCACAGGGTCGAATACGACTGCAAGCGCGCTTACAAGAAGATACTGAAGGCGGGGCTTCCCAGATTCCTCGCCGAGAGACTGCTCGTGGGCGAATGATTCTCGCCGCGGCGGGTGCAGCGGGCCGGCGAGCGCGGCTTTTTCGCGGAGCAGCGAGCCCGAAGGCCGTGAACGTGGACACGGGCCCAGGAGAGAGTCGAAGGCTGCGAAGGTACGGATGAGAGAATCGACGAAGGAACACTGGGACAACTACTGGCTCGCGCACAAGAACGCCGACGAGCTCTACTCAAACGAGGAGAGGATCGTCACCCAGCTCGTTTCGTGCTGTCAAATCGAGGGGGCGCAGATTCTGGAGGTGGGGGCGGGAAGCGGCAGAGACAGCGTCAGCCTCGTGAAAGCCGGCGGGAGAGTGTTCGTGCTCGACTACGTCGAAAGCTCTCTTTCCGTCGTGAAAGAGATGGCCAGGGCCGAGGGCGTGGACGTTCAGCTTGTGTGTGCGGATGCAACCAACATGCCTTTCAGGGACGGAACGTTCGACGTCTTGTTTCATCAAGGCTTGATGGAACACTTCCGGGATCCCTCTCCTCTGATCGAGGAGAACAGAAGGATTCTTAGGAAGGACGGCGCGATTCTGGTTGATGTTCCTCAGAGGTATCACGTATACACTGCCGCCAAGCACATCCTGATTCTCCTCGGGAGGTGGTTCGCCGGCTGGGAGACCGAATACACCATCTCCTCTCTCGAGAGGCTGATGGCCTCTCACGGTTTCCGGCACGTCTGTTCGTACGGGGACTGGATGGTGCCCGGCTTCTTCTACAGGAGCCTCCGATACGTTCTGAGGAAATTCGGCGTGGCTCTTCTTCCTAAGTATCCGGCACGAGTCCCCATCGCCGGGTCGGTCGCGGGGAGGTTTCGGGAGTGGTTTCGGAAGAAGCGCGCCGCGTACTACACGTTCGCCGTGATCGGCGTCGTGGGACGCAAGGAGTAGCGAGAGAACCGCAGGGAGACGCCCCGAGTTGAGAAAGCTGAGCATACTTGCCTTCAACTGGCGTGACGTCCGTAATCCGGAGGCTGGTGGTGCCGAGGTGCACCTCCACGAAATAATGCGCCGGCTGGTGAGCGAGGGCCATTCGGTGACCCAGCTTGCCAGCGGTTTCGCCGGATGCGCGACGGATCTCGAGGTCGACGGCGTGAGAATCATGCGCAGGGGGAGATGGTATGACACCAACGTGGTTCTTCCGCTGGCGTACATGCGTGAGCTCAGGAAGAAGCGTTTTGACGTCGTGCTCGAGGACATAAACAAGATTCCCTTCTACACTCCGTGCTTTGTAAGGGCCCCGGTTCTGGCCATCGTTCCTCACCTGTTCGGCACCACCGTGTTTCAAGAAGCTAGCTTTCCTTTCGCATTGTATGTATATTCTTATGAGCTTTTCATTCCGATGGTGTATAGAAATGTGCGATTCATGGTCATATCCGAGAGCACGAAACGGGACCTGACGAAGAGGGGGATCGACGCGCGGAGAATCGACGTGGTGGAGTGCGGTCTGGACCACCGCCTTTACAGGGACGCAGGCGTGCAGCGCGACCCGCACCTCGTCGTCTATCTGGGCAGGCTCAGAAAGTACAAGTCCGTGCACCTGCTCATAAGGGCGATGCAGCGCGTCAATGAGAAGGTACGCGGCGCACGCCTGGTTGTCGTTGGTGACGGTCCCCACAGGGGAGAGCTGGAGCGATTGGTCCGAGACCTGGGACTCGGCGGCTCCGTGGAGTTCAAGGGGCACGTCAGCCGCGAAGAGAAGGTTCGGCTCCTCTGCTCTGCGTCGGTCACGGCAAACCCTTCCCCCAAGGAAGGTTGGGGGCTCACGGTCGTCGAGGCCAACGCGTGTGGGGTCCCCGTTGTGGCGAGCAGAAGCCCCGGACTCGTGGATTCCGTCGTGGAGGGGGAGACGGGTTACCTGGTTGAGCATGGGAACGTGGAACAACTTGCTGATAGAATAGTAGAAATCCTCGTGGATACCGGGCTCAGGGAGAGGCTCTCGAAGAACGCTCTTCGGTGGGCGGCCAGGTTTAACTGGGAGGATTGCGCAAAGCGGACGGAAGTTCTTATCGAGCGGGTGGCGGGCGGGAGCGGGCGTGCCGGTTACGGCAATCCCGAACCGGACCTTCGCGGACCCAGGCGTCTCTGAGCGAGGCAGCCGCCCTTTGAGGGGGACGCACGTGCCCTTGAGCGGGGCAAGCGTCTTTGAGTCGGAATGCAGAAGCTTTCGAACGGAGAACAAGTGCCGTTGAGTGTGACCGAAGCGGGCAAGCCGGATGAGCAGGCTTGCGCCGAAGGGACGGCCGGTGCCTCCACCGGGACCGGTTCTTCCGCCGGGTCGAAGATAAAGCACGTTCTCGTCGGCCTGAAGATGCTGGTGAGTCTTTCGCTGCTGGTCTATCTGCTTCACAGGATCGAGCCCGGCAACTTCATCCAGACGATAATCGAGGCAAGGCCTACGCCTCTTCTGTGGGCCGCCCTGCTTTTCCTCACCAGCAATCTGCTCGGGAGCTGGCTCTGGGGAATGCTGCTCAAGTCTCAGAAGGTGCAGATTCCCTTCTACAGGGTTGCTTCGTTCTACTTCGTCGGCCTTTTCTTTAACAATTTCCTTCCGGCCAACATAGGCGGCGACATCGTGCGCATCTACGATGCCTCGAAATATTGCAGGGACAGAAGTGCCGTCTTCGTTGCCACGTTCATGGACAGAGTCATAGGGCTCCTTGCCATCAGTTTCCTTGCCGTCGTGGCTTCGGTTTACTCACTCGATCACTACAAGATATTCCTTCTTTACCTCACGGTTGTGCTGGGATTCTGTGGAAGCCTGATCGTCGTGCTGAGCATCCTGAACCGCAGGATTCTTGCCGTGTTTGAGAAACCATTCAGACTGATAAAGGCCTTTGATCTGGAGCGTCGCGTGGTGAAACTCTTCGACGAGCTCCATTCGTTCAGGGAACGCGTTCCTCTCTTGCTCGCGGTGGTCTCCGTGGCGGTCGGGATTCAGATCCTGCGGGTCCTGGTTCACTATCTCGTGGCCCTGTCCCTGGGCATAAGGATTTCTCCTGCGTACTTCTTTCTCTTCGTGCCCGTTCTTGCCGCCCTGTCGGCGCTTCCCATCTCGATAAACGGCCTGGGAGTGCGCGAGGGTGCCGGTGTGGTGCTGTTTGGACTGGTGGGCGTCGCCCGCGTGGACGCGTTCTCGATCGAGTTCATCACGTACCTGATAAGCGTTGTCATAAGCCTGAGCGGCGGCGTCATATTCATCTCGCGCGCCCCGCTCGGACTTCTGAGAAAGAGAAACACTTCGCCGGACGTAGAGAGAAATCCGGCGAACGGTTCGGGTGGGAGGAACTAGATGAGCCCCGAGA
>JAZDPI010000083.1:0-3477 GCA_043797775.1 Candidatus Eiseniibacteriota bacterium | reverse complement strand
CACGGCTTCCGCGCGGATTGCAGGCGCGAGCCCGGCAGTGGAGTCATCGAACGAATCCACTCTGACGTACTCCTGCGGGCCAGGAACAGCCAGCAGCTCGGGAATCTCCGGCTGAACGCGCGCGACGCTCTCGGACAGCCTGACTGCTGCCTCGACGTTCCTGTCGCCGAGCTTGTTTGTGATCGCCCTGCCGGTTCTCTTCCCGAAGACGCTTCTCACTGAGAGTTGGTATCTCTGCTCATTAACATTCTGGTGGATTATGTTGTTGGCAAATCTTGTGAGCGAGTACCCGCCTCCTCCGATGGAGACCTCACACTCGTCCGCCTCCGAAAAACCAAGAGCCTTCTTCAGCACGCTTTCTGCTTTTGTCTTGTCCATTATCTGGCCACTCCGACATTAACCTGCCTGAAACGGGCGGGAGCCGCCCCATGTGACATGCGCGCCACCTGACCCGGCTGACCTTTTCCGCAGTTTACTATGCCCCAGGGGAACCAGTGCGACTCACTGCACACGGCGTCACAAGCCGTCCAGAACTCCGTGCTTATACCCTGATAGTTGGGGTTCTTGAGCATCCTCCCTTTCTTGCCGTTCTTGATCTCCCAGGCTATCTCGGTAGAGAACTGGAAGTTGTAGCGCATCTGATCTATGCTCCAGCTCTTGTTCGTGCACATGAGAATCCCGTCACGCGTGTCCGAGATCAAGTCGTCCAGCGCCCAGGTGCCGGGGGCAAGCCCTATGTTCGTCATCCTCACCAGTGGAATCCGATTCCAGCCGTCGGCCCTCATGCACCCTTTGCTTCGTGACTCTCCGCAGTGCTTCGCCACTTCACGAGACGTAAGATAGCCCACGAAAAGCCCCTTCGACACGAGATCCCACCTCTGTGCCGCGACCCCCTCGTCGTCGAATCCGACAGTCGCCAACCCGCCGGGCAGTGTAGAATCGGCCACGATAGTCACGAACTCAGACCCGAGCTTGAGCTTCTTGTATCTGTCGACAGTGAGATAACTGGTACCTGCGTAATTGGCCTCGGTGCCGAGCACTCTGTCGAGTTCCGAAGGATGTCCGATGGACTCGTGGATCTGAAGGCAGAGCTGCGCTCCATCCAGGATGACGTCCTTCTTGCCGGAGGGACACTCGTCGGCCTTGAGCAGGCCGACGGCCTCCTCCGCGATGCGCTCTGCGTTGTCCAGAAGGCCCAGATTTTCGACGATTTCGTACCCTCCTGAAGCGTGATGCCCTTCCGAGGACGGATAGGAGCGGCGTTGAACGTCCCCCTGACCGACTGCGAAGGCTACCATTCCCGCGCCCGAATGAAGAAGCTCCTGTTCTATCAGCGAGTTCTCCGTACTCGCAAAGATCTGCTTTTCCCTCACGAAACCCATGGAACACTCGGCAATGGAAAGGCCTTTCACCCTCCTCAAGGCCTCGTCGACCTTGAACAGAAGAGCCAGCTTGTCTTCAAGAGACACTCCGAAGGGATCGATCTTGTACGGCGTCTTCCACTCGGCCACGTGCGCGGCCTCAGACGTCACCATGATCTCCTCTTCCTTGAGTCTGGAACCGGCAAGGGCAGTCTCCACGGCCATCTTCGCCGTGGCTTCAATCGAGCTCTTGGAAAGCTCGTCGCTGCTGGCGAAACCCCACGCTCCGCCGGCTATCACGCGCAGGCCAAAGCCCACGTCCTCGACGGTTTCGTAGGCGCCGATTTTGCCATTCTTCGTGGCGATGTTCTCGATCCTGGTCTCGATGAGTCTAACGTCGGCGTAACTCGCCCCCTTAGACTTGGCAGCATCTACGGCAAGGCGGGCAAGGTCTTTCATTCTGTCATCTCCGTTAGAACAGTAGACGTCCGTAAAGAACCAGGGCCTGAGACCTGATCTGTCTCTCAAAACCAGGGTCCACGTCCGGTTCGGTCACTTTCTGCGTGAACGCCGTCTCAATCGACATCCTCTCCTGAAGCAAGTAGCACCCGGCACCTGCCGATAGGGTCGTAGAGGTCCACTCGCCGTCGTTGTCGACAGACAAGTTTCTGTCTTCGTTGCACTGCGCATAGCCGCCGCGCAGCGCGAGCCACGAGAGAACCCGGAATTCGCCGCCGCCTCGGAGATCAACGGCGTTGAAGTGAACGTAGCCTTCCTCGAGGGGAAGTCTGTTCTCCAGTCTGCCCCTGTTGAACCGCAGCTCCACCCCCACCGTTCCCTTCTCACCCACTCGATAGGACGTGCCGCCCGCCAAATTCCAGCTTTGTAATGCCTGGTCGTAATCGTCGCTCCAAACAAGGGCGTTCGGCTCAGCGTGTTCCCAGGTGTCTTCCAGGAGCAGGTCAAAGTACCCACTCACCGTGAGCGGCACAGGCAGACCTGAGAATACCCAGCGCGTGGCAAGGAGGTTGCTCTCGTAAGACTCCGAAGCCACCTTGAGCTTGGCCCGGATATCGGTGTCTTCGGGGTTGAGTCTGTAGATGTCGGACCAGTTCATCTTGAGCGTCTGATCGGCGTCGTAAGTACGGCGTTTGAAATTGACGACACCGCGCAGCTTCTGCACAAGCTCCACCTGGGCCTGGGAGGAGAACGTCAGTACGCCGCGCTTTCTAGTGTAGACATCGTCGTGGAACGCATCCGAGCTAGTGCTTTCCACCAACTGAGAGCCCAGGTCTATGGTGCCCCCCACTTGAAGCCACTTCTGGGGTACGAGGACGAAGCTCACGCCTCCGCCGAGGTCGTCCACGCTGTTCAGCAAAGAATAGTAAGAAATCACGGGTTTCTGTTCTCCCTCAAAAGTGCCCCAGCCCCGAACCCCGAGATAGGCAATCCCGAAAACCTTGTGAGAGAAGAACCCTTCTACTGACGTGCTCGTCAGTTCGGTCTCGATCAGCGTCGTCTCGGGACGGCTTACTTCACTCTTGGGGAAGTTCACGTGGACGATGCTTCTGAATTCGTCGTCGTCCACTCTGTTCAGGTCGAGAATCCGGGTCGAAATGGAGGCACCGCCTGCGTACTTATCCCCGCTCCGCAGAATGACAAGCCCGCCGGTCTGCCAGATGCCCACGTCCTGCCACCTAATGCCGTCCTTCT
Organism: Candidatus Eiseniibacteriota bacterium; assembly: GCA_043797775.1. Lineage (GTDB taxonomy): Bacteria > Eisenbacteria > RBG-16-71-46 > JAFGJU01 > JAFGJU01 > JAZDPI01. Next base: position 403 of record JAZDPI010000083.1, on the reverse strand, counting down.
CGTCCATCCATTTGCCGAAACCGCTCCAGGCATCCGTATTTCTCGTCGTCTTGTCCAGGACGACGGAAGCTGTGTTTCTTGCGAAATCGTAGAGGTTTGCCTGATTGTTCTCATCTTCTATGGCAAGCGTCAAATTTCCCATGCCCGCGAGGCGGATTGTGCCCGGGCCATCGATTAACTGAATACCTGTACCTGAAAGCCATGCTTGATCCAGGTAGGCCAACGAAAGGCCATGCAACAAAAGAAGACCAGAGGCCGGGATCAACAAAAGAAGCCAGAAGCCTCTTTTCCTGTGCATGACGATGTCTCCTTTCCCTTTGCAACCCCGCCGACAGAACCGGGCCGAAGCGCCGCGAGAAGACTTTCAGACGAGACGTAACGACTTCAAGCCAAGGCGAATAGC
>JAZDPI010000040.1:0-2206 GCA_043797775.1 Candidatus Eiseniibacteriota bacterium | reverse complement strand
AGAAGAGTACCGGCTGACGGGCCGCGGCGGAAAGGGGATTATTACGGTCAAGAACACGCCGCGGAACGGCCCCGTCGTGTGCGTCAAGCAGGTGAGCGACGACGACGAGCTCATGATAATCACGGCCAAGGGAGTGATAATCCGGCTTCCGATCCAGGGCGTTTCGGTGATGGGGCGCAACACCCAGGGCGTGAGGCTCATCCAGCCCGACGGGGGCGACAAGGTTGCCGACGTGGCGAGGGTGGTTGTGGGGAGCGACGAGGAGGACTAAGGAGCCGCTCGGAGCGCGGAGACGCGGCCATGCGCCTGGACAGGCGGCGTGCGGCAGGCGTGTCGGACGTGGGGGCGCTCTCTCTCCGCGAGGACGGTGTTTGGGCGACAAACCGACGCTAAAGAAGATTGGGATCAGCTAAGGAGGTGAGTCGAGTGAGAAAAGTGTACTGGATTGTGATTTTCTGTGTGGCGGTGACGATCCTTGGGACGATCAGTTGCGATCGCCAGAAGATGATGCAGAAAGCGATGGAGAACCCGCAGGCAGTGGCCGAGCTCGTGAATTCCATAATGGCCAGCGGCACGGCGACGGACAAGATGCTCGAGATGATCTGCGCGGACAAGACCGCAGCGGGCAAGCTGATGGACAGAATTGTCGGCGACAACACGCTGTCCAACGAAATGATCGCAAAACTGCTGGCGAACCCCGTGACTGCCGATCAGTTCATGATATTGGCGGTACAGGACGCAGAGAGGGCCGCGAAGATCAAGAATCTGCTGAAGGGTAAGTAGCCAGAGAAGTCGAGACAATAAATCGAAGCAAATGGACGCGGGGGTCCGGGGCCGAAGGCTTCGGGCCCTACTTGCTCAGTGCTCCGTACAAGCGCGGCCGTCTGTCGCTGATGACGTGGTTTCTCGGCGTGACTTTCTTGTTTCTGGCGGCCTTCGGATCGATTGTTACGACGAGCAGCTTCTCACCAAGCCCGGGACCGCGAATCAGAACGCGCCCCACGGTATCGGTGACCTGGCTTCCGCCGGAAAACGTGAGCTCCGCCCTCCCCCTTGTTTCCGTCCCCACCCTGTTCGCAGTGACGGTGAAGACCCTGTTTTCTATGGAGCGAGTCGTCATGGCCGCCTGGCAGTATGGAAGAACAAGGTTCGAAGGGTGGCAAATCACGTCGGCCCCCTTGAGAGCGAGGATTCGCGCGGCCTCCGGGAATATCCAGTCGAAGCATATCATGAGCCCGATTCTCGCCCCCTTGCAGGTGGCGACGCTGAAGCCGGTGTCGCCGGGGTCGAGCCAGAGCTTCTCGTCGTTGAAAAGGTGCGTCTTTCTGTACTTGAGGAGAAGCCCCCTCGGACTCAAGAGCACCGCGGCATTGAAGACACGTTTCCCGTTGCCCGCGACCTCCGCAACGCCCGCGGCTATCGCACAGCCCTCGGAGCGACAGAACTCAATCAACGCTTGCGTGGTTCTACCCGAGGGGATCGGCTCGGCCAGGGCCAGAGCTTCTCTTCTGGAGCCAAAGAGGTAGCCGGTGGAAAAAAGCTCCGGCAGGACGTAGAGATCCGCACCCTGGGAGCCCATGGCGTTTAGGGCGGCGAAGACGTTGTACTCGATCTCGCCGTAACGTGGCTTACTTTGGTAAATCGCGATTTTCATTGTTTCCTCTCGCCGAGCCCCGCCAGTTCGTAGTAGAGCTCCTCCATCTTTGCCATTTCAGTCTCGTAGTCCGCGCAGTCTATTGTCGTGCTCAGGCTGGCTTCGGAGAGTCTTCGCCTGAGGCACGCGTCCGCCAGGAGCCTGATTATCGCCCCCGCCAGTGCAGCCGGCTCCTTGGTCGGCACGACGAGGGCATTCACTTCATTCTCTATCACGCCTCCGTACTGAGGGAGATTGCCGACGATCGGCACCACGCCGCAGGCCATACCCTCGAGGAGCGATATCGGCAGGCCGTCGGAATCCGGGATGGAAACAAGTACTTCAGAGAGGTTCAGAAGCAGAGGCATCTTCTCGTATGGGAAGTCCCGGAGAAAGAGGACCGATGCGTTCACGCCCAGCCTCCGAACCAGCGATTTCATTTCTGCGATGTACGTCGCGTCGCCCATGTACTCACTGAAGACGAATCGCGCCTCCGGTATTTTCTCGAGCACCAGCGGCATGGCTCTGACGATGGTCTCGGTGTTGTACAGCTTCTCGATTATCCGAGGACAA
>JAZDPI010000016.1:0-11071 GCA_043797775.1 Candidatus Eiseniibacteriota bacterium | reverse complement strand
CACGCAGGACGACGTGCGGCTGTTCGGGCACGCGATAGAATGCCGCATAAACGCCGAGGACGTCGACTTCAATTTCAGACCGTGCCCCGGCCAGATCACCTACGTGCACCTGCCGGGCGGCCACGGTGTCAGGGTCGATACTCATGTCTACGCAGGCTACACGATTCCCAGCCACTACGATTCCCTCATCGCCAAGATAATCTCCCACGGCCGCGACAGGACCGAGGCCATCGAGAGGATGAAGAGGGCGCTGAGGGAGTGCATTATCGAAGGGGTGAAGACGACGATTCCCTTCTACCAGAAGGTGTTGTCCCACGAGACGTTCCTCAAGGGTGAGGCGAACACGGGCTTCGTGGAGCGCTTGCTTGCCAAGTAGGGGAATCGGCTGAGGCGGAGCCGGGCTCGTGCACGGGGCTCCGTTGTGGTATAATCGGGTACCATGAAACTTGACTGTTACCTTGTTCCATCGGAAGTGACCGAGGCGACGCTCTCGGAGAGGGTCGTCGTGATCGTTGACGTGCTTCGAGCCTGCACCACCATGACTCACGCCCTCTTTAACGGGGCGGAGAAGATATTGCCGGCCGCCAGCATCGAGGCCGCCACCAAGCTCACCTCGTCGCTCGATAAGGGCAGCACTCTTCTCTGCGGTGAGCGTGACGGCAAAATGGTGAAAGGCTTTGACCTGGGTAACTCGCCTCTGGAGTATACGCGCGAGGTGGTGGAGAACAAGACTCTCGTGTTTGCCACTACGAACGGCACGAAGCTCATGGCCAAGGGACTCAAAGCGCGCGAGCAGCTTGTGTGCGCCTTCATCAACGTGGGAAGGGTGGTGGCGCAGCTCAAGCCGGAAGGCGCGGAGAGCGCGGTGGTATGTGCCGGCAGGACGGGCTACTTCTCCCTGGAAGACACCGTCTGCGCGGGCATGGTGGTGTCGAAGGTGTGTGAGGCGTTCCCGGGCGCCTGGGAGCTGAACGACGGCGCAATCGCGGCACGTGCGCTCTACGAGAAATTCGGCGGAGACATCCTGGGCATGCTTCGCAACAGTTCTCACGGTCGCTACCTCGCCTCGCTGGGGTTTGAGCAGGACATAGAAGTCTGTTCCCGCGTCGATTCGGTCCCGGTCCTTCCCGTGGCAAGAGAGGGCAGGGTCACTCTTCACAACGGCTAGGGTTCGCGCCAGGCCGGCCAGGGGTTTCGCAACCAATGCAGAACGATGAAGGCCGCAAGCTCCTTCGTGCCATCGACGCGAATTCGAACAGGGTTTCCGAAGGGCTCAGGGTGGTAGAGGAAATCGCGAGATTTCTTCTCGACGACGCCCGGCTGACCGAGACACTCAAGCACCTGCGGCACGCGATCAGAGAGGCCACGGAGCACATCGGCGGCTCGGTGACGAGCCTGGTCGAGGCGAGGGAGAGCGAAGGCGACGTAGGCAGGCCGATGAGCACTCAGGATTCCTCTGAGCGCAAAGACGTCGTGGGCCTCGTTGCGGCCAACATGCGTCGATCGGAGGAAGGGCTTCGCGTTCTCGAGGAACTCTCGGCGGCGTTTGACGAGGAGATCTCCAACAAGTTCAAGAAGTGGAGGTTCGAGCTCTATACGCTCGAGAAGGGCATCATCGCGAGGCTTCACGGGTAGCTCTGGTGGACTTCACACTCTACGCGATCATTGACGAGGACTTCCTCGCGGGCGCTGTGTGCGACAGCGATGTCCGCCCCGACGATGAGGGGCTGGTATCCGACTTCGACGGCGGTCTCGCCTCCGCCCGCGATCGTGCGCACGCCCCGGCTTACGGCCGTTTATCCGACCCCGAGACTCGGATTCCGATCCCTCGACTAATCGATGTTTGCGTTGAGCTTGTGAGGTCCGGCGCAACTGTCATTCAGTACCGCGCGAAGAGTCTTGCTCGTGAACTGTTCCTCGACAGGGCCCAGAGTATTGCCGCCATCATCAGGGTCCGCGCGGTCCCGCTCATCATAAACGACAGGGTCGACGTCGCGGCCGCGTGCGATGCGGCCGGTGTCCATCTCGGCAGGGAAGACGTGTCCATTGCGGAGGCGAGGAGAATCCTCGGGCCTGGAAGGACAGTCGGCCGTACGGTGCGGACTGCTGCCGAGGCCGTGAAGGCCGAGAGGGATGGGGCCGATTACCTCGGCGCGGGGTCCATCTTTCCCTCTCCGACCAAGAGCGGCATACCCGTCATAGGGCTCGAGGGCCTGAAGGCAATACGGTCGAGCGTGAAGATCCCCATCGTGGCAATCGGAGGGCTTACGCTTGCGAACCTGCCCGACGTCGTGGCAGCCGGGGCCGACGGACTCGCGTTCGTGTCCGAGCTCTTCCGGGGCGCAAGCGTTGCCGCAAGGGCTCAAGAGCTTCGCGCGGCGATTGACGGGGCAAGAAGGCGGGCGGAGCGATAGGGCGGAAGAGGGCCGAAGACCCGCGATACCCCCGGGCGGCCTGAACGGCGCCGGCAGTCCCTATCTCCGGGCCTTCATCATAAGATAGACACCAAAAGCCCCGAAGAATATGTTGCCCATCCACGCAGCCAGCACCGGAGGGAGTATCCCGCTGTGCCCGAGTGCCTGTCCCGTCCTCAAGAAACCGTAGTAGGCGAAGCTTATCAGGAGACTCAGGCCGAATCCCAGCGCCACGGTCCCTCGTCTCACTCTCGTGGACAGCGGCGCTCCGATGAGAGTGACGACTACGCACGCGAGCGGGAAGGCCAACTTCATGTGGAGGTCCACCAGGTATTTCTGCACGCTTCCGCCGCTCTCCCTTACTCTCCTGACGTAATCCAGAAGCTCGAGGAAGTTCATCTGGTAGGGCGCCGCTTCCTCCTCAGCGAAATCCTCCGGCTTCTCCTTGAGTCCCGGTATCGTGAGTGTCATGAAGTGTGATGCGTGTTCGGTTCCTCCGACGAAGCTCCTTATGAAGCCGTTGTAGAACACCCACTGCTCCCCGTCCCACCTGGCGTTTGCGGCGTCTATGCGGCGCAAGAGAGTGCCGTCGCCGAACTCCTGGATCACGACGTCCAGCATGGACTTCTCAATGGAATCGTACATCTTGATGAGGAATATCCTGCCGCCGCTTCCGAGGTAGTTGAGATTGCCGCGCCTCGTGATGGACACGCGCGGCTGCTTCTTTATGTCCACCCTCATGACGTCCTCTTTGACCTTGATCGCGGACGGGACGACGAGCTCACCCATCGCCAGAGAGAAGCAGCTGAACACCGCGGAGACCACGAGGACAGGTGCGGCGATCCTCAGGAAATCCAGACCGGAAACCCACATCGCCGTCAGCTCGTTGCGCTTCGCAAGCTGTCCGAAAGACAGGAGACAGGCCAGGAGAAGGGCGACGGGAAGAACCAGGATGAGTATGTACGGCGTGCTGAAAACGTAGAACTTGGCGACGGACGCGAGAAGAGCCCTGTTGTCGACGAAGGTGTCGATCTTCTCGAAGACGTCGATGATTATGAAGATGGAAAGGAAGGACAGAAGAGCGAGGCAGAAGGACAGCATGAACTCCCTGAGCAGATAGCGGTCAAGAATTCTCACCGCGCTCTCCTTCGTTTGAGCCGCCTCGTGACAGAGGACAGTCGTATGGCGTCACACGCATCGAGGGTGAGAAGCAGACCCGCGCCGCCCAGCACGATGTTCGGCAACCACACGGCGATGCCGGGGGGGAAGAGTCGTCTGTCGGCAAGCTGCTCTCCGCCCAGGAGGAAGATGTAGTAAAAGATGAAGAACCCGACGCTCGCAAACCCGATGGCGAGGCCGCTCTTCCGTGCCTTCATGCCCAGCGGTACTCCGACAAGAACGAATATCACGCAGGCGAAGGGAATGGAGAACTTCTTGTGGATCTCTACCCTGAGGGAGTTGAGCTGTCTCTCTATCGCATCCAGTTCGAGAAGCGTGTACTGCACGTTTCTCGGCAGGTAGTACGAGGTGCCGCCGGGGCCTGGGGGAACCGCAAGACTCTGCCCGCTTCGTGGATCAAGCGCGGTCGTCGTCTTGGGCTGTCTCCAGAAAGCGAAGAAAGTCGCCAGCTTCCTCACGAGCCCTTCGAAGCCGGGCTTCGCGCCTGTCCTCGCGAGAAAGTCCTCGTACGAGCCGTACCCCAGAAGTTGGAGCTGAGGAAGAAGGCTTCGATGCACTATGTTTCTCTGGATCGCCAGTTGCCGCATTCGCTCCTTCAGATCCCTGACGGTCATCTCCCTCTCGCCTCTCACGTGCCGGTCCGACCGCTCGAGCTGCCCGGACACGTTCGGGACGTTGATGACGTGCGTCTTGAAGACGAGCCGCCTGTACTTGCGGGGTTCCTTTATGTCGGGAACCTCGTGGATCTCGCCGTCCTGAAGGTGGAGCGACAGCGTGTTCTTGTCGTCCGAGAACGCAAGCCGTCCCTTCCTGGCGAAGATGGTCGTTGGCACGCTTCCCGTGTGGAAGTCGTAGATTGTGACGTTGGACATCTTGCCCGTTCTGTCGTCGAGCTTGTTGATCAGGATGCTGTAGCCTTCGAAGTCGCCTATGAACACGCCGGCCCTTATCTCGGCCGTGGGTCTCTTCCTGCTTATGTCCACGAGAAGGTTGGCGAAGGCGTGATTGGTGTCCGGCAGGACGAAATTCATGAAGAGCGCGAGCAGTGCCGCCAGCACCAGCGAGGCGAAGAGGGGAGGAAGCATCACGAGCAGGGCATTGACGCCGTTGGACTTCATCGCGGTGATTTCGTTGTCCTGAGACAGGCGGCCGAACGTCATGAGAACGGCCACCAGAACGCCGCAGGGGATGGAAAGAGCGACCATCCAACCCAGGCCATACATGAAGAGCTGAAGCACTATGAGCGCAGGGATTCCCTTACCTATGAGCAAATCGAGATAGTCGAACAGGAAGTCCATGCTGAGGAGAAAGGTCACCACCGAGAAGCCCAGGAGAAAGGGGAGCAGGTGCTCCTTCAGCACGTATCTTTGGAGGATAAGGACCCGAAGCGGTCTCACGGCGTTTCCTGTAAAAGAGGGTACGTTTCTGCGACGTAGCGTACGATGACGGCGGTGCGTCGGCGGTAACGCCTCGCAGGCTCCGGGTGTCACGTGCGTTCTGCCGCGACGCACGAACAGCGTCTCCACCGCGTTAAGGCAGTCGAGATGCTAGCATCGCCGCACCTGATTGTCAATCGTCGGGCCGGCGACTCAGACGCCAAATCACATCTCACTCGTCAGTGCGCCGCCGGGCTGTCCGCATGCCCGCGGAGAAACACGGGCCTTTTCCCTCCGGTCACAAGACTGTCAGACTAGGACTTGGCCTGCTTCTGCTCCTTTATCCTGCGCATGCTGTTGCTCTTGCACTTGGGGCAGGCTCTCTCCTGAGGTTCGGTTTCGGGGGAGTAGGGCAGTCTGGAGATCGTCCCGCATCTCAGGCATTTGAATTCGGCTTCCTGTGCCATGTATCTTCTCCTACGTGAGGCCGGATCCGGCGCGGCCCGAGCCGGCCGGTGTCGCTCCCGGCCGTGCGGCTCGCGTCAGGCGATCTTGGCCTCCTCCTTTTCCTTCGCTTTCTTCGGTGCGAGCGCCTTCTTAGTGTGCTCTACCTCGTCCGGCGTCACCTTCTTCCTCATCTCGTCCACCGCTCTCATGACGACGGCGAACTTCTGGGCTTCGGCGGCGCTTATCCACTCGAACTGCAAACGCTCGGGCCTGACTCCCGCCTTCTCGAGCTTGTCCCAGAGGCGTTCGACCCTGAGCTGAGTCTGCCTGTTGGCGTTAATGTAGTGGCAGTCCGCGAAGTGGCATCCCGACACGAGCACTATCGGCGCGCCCTTGCGAAACGCGTAGAGGACGAAATCCTCCTTCACACGGCCGCTGCACATGGTTCTTATGAGGAGCGGCGTGGACGGGTACTGGAGCCTCGAGATGCCTGCGAAGTCGCCGCCGGCGTAGGAGCACCAGTTGCACGCAAAGACCACGACCTTGTCCAGTGGAGTCTCGTCCAGAATGGCGTCGATCTGTGCGTAAATCTGTGCGTCCGTGAAATGACGCATCGTTATGGCGTCGAACGGGCATTCGGCTCCACACGTGCCGCAGCCGGCACAGGCCGCCTCTATCACCGTCGGTGGAATCTTCTTCTTGGCGTCCGTCGGCGTGATGGCTCCGTAGGGACAGACCTTCACGCACCTGCCGCAGTACTTGCAGAAATCCGGCTCGACGTAGGCCGTGATGGCCTCGACGGAAATCTTGCCGGCGGCCAGGATTATGTTCGCGCGAGAAGCGGCGGCGGACGCCTGCGTCACGCTGTCCTTCACGTCCTTCGGCGACTCGGCACATCCGGCCAGGAAGACGCCTCTAGTCGGGGCGTCAACGGGCTTGAGCTTGGGGTGCGACTCCATGAAGAAGCCGTCGGACGTCCTGGACAAGGAGAGAAGCTGTTTCACGGGCTCGCTGTCCTTGCGAGGCAAAAGCCCGATGGAAAGCACCAGCATCTCCAGCTCGTGCTTCTCTATCTTGCCGGTCGTCGTGTTCTCGACCGTGACTACGAGATTCCTCGTCGCGGGGTCCTCTTCGACCTCTCCAGGCAAACCCCTGATGTACTGGACTCCCTCCGCCTTGCTCTTCATGTAGAGGTCCTCGAAGCTCTTTCCGAAAGCCCTGATGTCCATGTAGAAGACCTTGGTCTCGATGCCCGGGTAGTGGTCCTTGAGGAGGACGGTGTCCTTTATCGTGTTCATGCAGCAGATGTTGCTGCAGTAGGGATTGCCTCTCTTCTGCGAGCGGGAGCCCACGCACTGGATGAAGCCGATCCTCTTCGGGGTTGTTCTGTCGCTCGGCCTTATGAAGTGTCCCTCGGTAGGGCCGCCGGCACAGATGAGGCGCTCGAACTCCATGCTGGTAATCACATTTTCGAAGCTCCGGTACCCGTACTCGTCCAGCTCGGTGGGGTCATACACGTCGTTTCCGATTGCGACCACGATGGCGCCGACGTCCACCGTCACCAGCTCGTCCTTGGCGTCGTAGTCGATGCACTTCTTCTCGCAGACCTCGGCGCACTTGCCGCAGGCAATGGGGTTGTTGCCAAGGCAGGCCTTCATGTCTATGAGGTAGGACGCGGGGACGGCCTGAGGAAGCTGCTTGTACACGGCCCTTCTAGACGAAAGGCCCATCTGGTATTCGTCGGGAAGGGCGACCGGGCAGACCTTCGTGCACTCGCCGCACGAGTTGCACTCCTTGAGGTCCACGTAGCGGGCCTTCTTCCTGACCGTGGCCTGGAAGTTACCGATGTAACCGGTGACGTTCTCGACTTCGCTGTACGCCATCAACTCGATCCTGGGATGTCGACCGACATCCATCATCTTGGGACCGAGTATTCATATGGAGCAGTCCATCGTGGGATAGGTCTTGTCAAGCTGGGCCATTATCCCCCCGATGGACGGTTCTTTCTCCACCAAATAGACCTGATAGTTGGCGTCGGCCAGGTCGAGAGCGGCCTGGATTCCGGCAATTCCACCGCCGATGACGAGAGCCTTCCGCGTGACCGGAATCTCCTTCTCGTCCTGCGGCTGGAGCAGCCGCGCGCGCGCGACGGCCATCTTGACCAGGTTCCTGGCCTTCTCCGTGGCCGCCTCTCTGTCCGTGCTGTGAACCCAACTGCAGTGCTCTCTCAGGTTGGCCATCTCGAGCAGGTAGGGGTTCACACCCGCCTCAGCAACGCACGCCCTGAAAGTGGGCTCGTGCATCCTTGGGCTGCATGAGGCAACGACCACTCTGTTGAGCTTGTTCTCTGCGATGAACCTCTTGATTTCCTGCTGGCCCGGGTCGGCGCAGGTGTATCTGTTCAACACAGACACGACAACGTCGGGCAGAGTCTCCGCGTACTCTCGCACTGCTTTGCAGTCAACAAACCCCGCGATGTTAAGACCGCACTCGCAGACAAAGACGCCGACTCTGACTTCGCCAGCGGTCTCTGGCTTTACCATCCTTTGCCCCTCCTTCGTTGCTCTCACTTGTCGAGTGAAGACGCAACCAGAACTGCCAAGTCCTCCACCTGTATCTTTGCGTCTTCCGGGAAGCCGCTGTCCTTCATCGCACACATGAAATGTATCTTGCACTTGGCGCACGCGGTCGCCAGCACGTCCGCTCCGAGCGTGCGAGCCTCCTTGAGCCTCTGGGTCTGAATCGCTTTGGAATGCAGGCCGCAGTTCATCCAGCCGCTGGTCCCGCAGCAGATCGCGGCGTTCCGCGAGCGGCGCATGTCGCCGAAACCCTCACCGTAGAGAGCCCGCAGGAGACTCCGCGGCTGCTCGTAGACGTTGAGGAATCGACCCAGCCTGCAGGGATCCTGAAACGTCACGCGCCTCCCGTTCTTCTTGAGCTTGAGAGCTCCGGAAGAAAGGCTCTTGTCCAGGAGCTCGCTCAGGTGAACGACCTCGAACGGGAGTGCTCCCGCGAACCCGGGATAGTAGAGTTTGAGCGTCACGGCGCATTCCGGGCACGCCGTCACTATTTTCTTGGCTCCGGTGGCCTTGAGTCTTTCAACGTTGTGTTCGACGAGCGCCTTGAAATTCTTGACGTCCCCTCCCCAGAGCAGGTCGTGCCCGCAGCAGCGCTCGTCGCGGAGAACGATGGGTTCGATGCCCAGCGCGTTCAGGATCTTCACGGTGGAGCGCGCTATCTCGGAAGTGTTCACCTTGAGGTCTTCGAAGAACGCATCGAAATAAGGTATGCAGCCCACGAAGTAGAGATACTCCGACTTGTCCGAAATCTTGAGCCCGTCCGTGAGCCACCCCATCCTGTTCTGCTTGAGCTCGGGCGTCTGCATGATCTTCATGATGAGCTGGAAGGCGGTGCCGTGCGCGCAGGTGGCCTCCTTGCCCCCGCCGTGGGCCGTGATCCGTACCACCTTCGTCAGGTCGACGTAATCGACGTCGGAAGGGCAGCGCTCGCTGCAAAGCTTGCAGGTGAGACACTGCCAGATAGCGTCGTCCGTCATTGCCTCTTCGTCGCCGAGAAGAGCATCGGTAACGATGCGGCGCGGTGAGAAACTCCCGTTCACGCGCGAGACGGGGCAGACCGCGGTGCATTTCCCACAATCAAGACACAGCCGCGCTCCGGTTCGCTTTATGGCTTCGAGTGTGTCGTTCACGCCGTTCCTCCTGATGGCACAGAGGGGCACGCCCCCGCACAGAGGGTCCTGCGTTGTGCGCAGGAGCCCGCGCTGCGCGGACGGGCCGCTCATTTTCTGAGAGGGCTTGGCCCGACCTTGAGAATCTCTTTCGTAAACTCCCCCACGCTCCTGCCGAGGCCGTCCGTTTCCTTGGGAGAAAGCCACTGAAGTTTCAATCTCGCAGGTTCGAGACCCAGCACGTCTGCGAGCTTCTTGGAAGTCTCGAACATCTGGCCCTGCTTCTCGTTGCCGAAGGTGTAGTGGCAGTTACCGGGTTCGCACCCGCACACCATCACGCCGTCGGCTCCCAGTTCGAACGCCTTGAGAACGAGACTCGGGCTCACGCGTCCTGAGCACATCACACTTATCACCCGGACATTCGCGCCCGGGGCGCCGTCCACGCCGGTACACCACTTGCATACGAACGCAACTATTCTTGGCTTGAAAGCCGTCTCACTCTTCTCTTCTTTCACTTTTTTCATGGTGGCCCACCGAATGTGCTTGATTTGTTATCGCTGTACCTTGACGTCCAACGGCTTTGCGTTCAGGCCGTGATCGTAGCCGGATTGAAAGGCCTTGAGATTCAGCTCCTCGGTCCCCCGCGGCACGGTCGAAGCGATGGCCTGCTTCAAGGACTCAGCGTTCACGATCTTCGTCACCGCCGCGAAGAATCCCAGCATCACGATGTTGGCCACTATCTTCCTGCCCAGCGTCTCCGCCATTCTCGTCGAAGGTATGGCGTAGATCTGTGCAGTGTTGTTGAGATACTGAGGCTTCACCAGGTCTTCATCGATGAGGATTATCGAATTGTCCGGCATCTCGCACTCGAACTTCGTGCAGGCCTCCTGCGACATGAGCACGAGGATCGAGGGCTTCACGGGGTTCGGATAGTGGACCGCAGTCTCGGCGATGACGACCCCTGCGCTGCAGGCGCCGCCTCTGGACTCGGGGCCATAGCTCTGCGTGAGAGTGGCGTTCTTCTTGTCGTAGATGGAGGCGGCCTTTCCGACGATGTAACCCGCGAGGATTATTCCCTGCCCGCCGAAGCCGGCGAATCTTAGCTCAATCCTGTCCATAGTGCCTCCCTTACTCGTCCTCTCCCGGAACGGAAACCTGTTGCAGCTCAGGCTTGGGCTTCTGAACCGCAGCGGGGACCTTCACCTTTCCCTTGAGGCCCTCACGGACGAGATCAAGGTATGTGGGGCGCTCGATGTCCACAAACTTGCCGACGATGATCTTCCCGCCCTTCTCGATGCCGACGTCTGCGGGGTTGGCGCCGTGCTGGATGATGGTGTTCTCCTGGTAACTCTTGAGCATGTCCAGCCCGGTTCCCATCTTGTTGAATCTGCCGTAGAGAGTGGGGCAGGGCGCTATGATCTCGACCACGCTGAAGCCTCTCTTCATGATGGCTTCCTGCATGGATTTCTTGAGTCGTCTTGTGTCGAGGGAGGTCCAGCGAGCAACGTAGGTCGCTCCGCTCGCCGCCGCCAGATGAGGAATGCTGAAGGGGAATTCAAAATTGCCGTAAGGCGTGGTTGAGGACTTCGCGCCGACGGGAGTAGTGGGTCCCCCCTGTCCCCCCGTCATTCCGTAGTTGAAGTTGTTCACACAAATGACAGTCAGGTCGAGGTTCCTTCTGGCAGAGTGAATGAAGTGATTCCCCCCGATCGCTATCAAGTCGCCGTCGCCGGAAAACACGATCACCTTGAGCTCCGGGTTTCCTATGTGAAGCCCCACGGCGAAGGGGATAGGCCGCCCGTGCGTGGTGTGGAACGAGTCCAGCTTGACGTAGCCTGCGACACGACCCGTACATCCGATTCCTGAGACCACGCAGAACTTCTCCTGCGGAATCCCCGAATCCTGGATCGCGGAGATGAAGGCCGTGAGGCACGTTCCCAGGCCGCAGCCCGAACACCAGATGTGCG
>JAZDPI010000006.1:0-2390 GCA_043797775.1 Candidatus Eiseniibacteriota bacterium | reverse complement strand
GCTGAAGCCAGGAGACTGGCGAAGCGTGGGGAGAAGATTCGGTCGAAGAGTCCGTAAGAGGTGGTTCGGGCAGGTTACCGCGTCACGCACCGAGGCTGCTGCTTCGCTCACTCTGTCGGGTTCCGGGTCTTGACAAGCGTGGATCGGTTCTCGCTGCCGTTTACCCGGAGCGCATGCGGGTCGGCGTTGCGAGCTCCTCGTGATGCTGGTCGGGTTCGCAGGTTTCACGCCCTTTCTGAGCCGTCGGGAGATAGACCCTGAAGGTCGTGCCGCTGCCCTTCTGGCTCTCCACCGTGACTCTGCCTTTGTGCAATTCCACGAAGCCCTTGACCAGATAGAGCCCCAGGCCCAGGCCGTGATGGCACCCTTGCCCCGGCTGGCTCCCCTGAGTGAAGAGGCCGAATATCCTCTCGATCTCGTTGCTGTCTAGCCCAACTCCGGTATCCCTCACACTCAGTTCAACGTCCTCACCGCAGCAGCGGGTGCCCATCACGACCGTACCTCCCTCGTCGGTGAATTTTATCGCGTTGCCCGTGAGGTTGAGCAGTATCTGTCTGACCTTGGTCGGGTCTGCGGGAATGGGCGGCAGCTCGGGGTCGAGCTCCAGGCGCACGTCGATGTCCCTGCACTTCGCAGCAGGTTCGAGGGCCACGTACGCGGAGCGCACGACTTCGTTCACGTCGGTCGGCTTGAGCTTGAGTTTGAGCGAGCCCTTCTCCAGCTTCGAGAGGTCCATGAGCTGTTCGGTCAGGTCGAGGAGTTTGGACGCCTGCTCGTGCATCAATGAGATGAATTTCTTCCGGTCGGCTTCGGATATTTGGGAACTCTTCTCGTCCAGTAGTTCGGCAAACGAGACGATGCAGGTGAGCGGCGTCCTGAGCTCGTGGCTCAGGGTGGCGAGGAAGACTTCTTTCATCTGGTTCAGAGATGTGAGCTCCTTGTTCGTGTCTTCCAGGAGCATCTTCCTGGCGTCCACCTTGTCGTACAGGTACGCCTTGCGTATAACACCGGCCACGTTTGCGGCAAAGGAGCAGAGCAGCCGCATGTGCTGCCTTCTGAATCTCTCGGTTGATTGAACTCGCGTTACGTTGAGCACGCCGACGGTTGAGTTCTTCAGTTTTATGGGCACGGACATCGCGGAAGAGATCTCGTCGTCGTACTTGGCGAAGGCGGTGAACCTGCCCAACTCACGCCCGTGCAGGAGAAGGGGCCGTCCGTTTGCGGCAACCCAGCCGGAGATTCCTTCACCCATCCGGACCGTGTAGTTCTGAGTCTTTTCGCTTCCGTGGCCCCACGCGGCTCTGCATTCCAGCAGGCCGGTCGACGGGTTCACTATCATGAGTGAAGCCCTGTCTGCCGCAAGGCAGCTCGGGAGTCTCCGCACGATAATCCGGATGATACCGTCTAGTCTGAGCCTCAGGTTTATTGCCGTTCCCACATCGAAGAGAGCGGAAAGCTCCATCAGCTGCGTCTTGAGGGTTTCAGTCTTGACCTTCTCGTTGAAGAGCCTCGATCTCAGACGTGCCAGGTCCAGTTGCCGCTGGAGCATGTAGAGACAGAACAGCGTGACCAGGCCCGCGAGTCCCAGAATGAGCGCGCCGCGGCTCTCAAGCATAGTGGAGCTTGTGCTCTTCAGAGTCTCGATGGCAGAGACGTACAGTAGGCTCGTCGCAGTCGCGAGGGCAATGAGCAGTAGAAACGCCATGAGCCAGTATCGAATGTTGGATCTCTCGATCGAAGTGAGTCTCGGTCTCTCGCTGCCCATCACAGTCTTAGTAGCCAAGTGCACCCTCCGTGTGAATGCAGCCGAAATCCGTGTGTGAAATGGAAGAAACGCTGGGCTCTCCGTTTGAGCCCGAGGTCACACAGGCCACAGTCGAACGCTGGTTCTACCAGAGCTATCGTCAAACTCCTTGCTGCGCTTTAGCGGATTATGGTCACAAAATGAAGGGAACTTGCCCCACCACAACACATGCCGTTGTAGTCGGTTATGATGTCACATACCGCCCGTTGTATTGTCCCCCCAGGCCAGGTTCGGGGAACCGCGTCGCTCAGGCGGAATGCTTGGCGAGCCTGTGGCGCTCCGCGACCGACTGCGGGGAGCGTATGCTGTTGTTGACTCATCCAGGGTTCGGCCGTAGACTGCCGCTGGTGTTGGGTGCGGTGGGGCGTGCGGAGCCGCCTGAGCGTGGGACAGGGGGGGCGCGGACGAGCTGCGCGGACCGAGGCGAAAGAGGGACATTCTGGCATGAAAGACAGACATTTCGTAGCCGTTCTGTTGATTCTCGTCGTT
The DNA here is from genome assembly GCA_043797775.1 of Candidatus Eiseniibacteriota bacterium. Taxonomy (GTDB): domain Bacteria; phylum Eisenbacteria; class RBG-16-71-46; order JAFGJU01; family JAFGJU01; genus JAZDPI01. The sequence goes on along the minus strand of JAZDPI010000006.1, from coordinate 97 downwards.
TTGGTGGAAGTTCCGTTCTGGGAATACGTGACTGACGATACGTTCATACACCTTCAGTTCGCGAAGAATCTGATCCGCGGAGAGGGCTTTTCTTTCA
>JAZDPI010000337.1:0-4854 GCA_043797775.1 Candidatus Eiseniibacteriota bacterium | reverse complement strand
TGTAGCCGACTCGTTCCGTGATGCTTATCGCCCCTCGTGCCTCCAGAACGTTGAAGGCGTGGGAACACTTGATGACGTAGTCGTACCCCGGAAGAACCAGGCCCTTCTCGAGCAGCCTGAGTGCTTCCTTCTCGAAGCGATCAAAAAGCTCCAGATGGAGCTCGATGTCACTCTCTTCGAAATTGAACTTGGAGAACTCGTACTCGTTGATCTTGCATACGTCGCCCCAGCGAACGTCCTCGGACCAGAGCAGGTCCGAGAAGCTCTCGACGCCCTGTATCGTCGTGGCGATGCGCTCGAGTCCGTAGGTTATCTCGGCGGAAATGGGATCGAGGTCGATGCCTCCCGACTGCTGGAAATACGTGAACTGAGTTATCTCGAGCCCGTCGAGCCAGACCTGCCAGCCCAGACCCCAGGCTCCCAGCGTCGGCGATTCCCAATCGTCTTCTATCAGCCTCACGTCGTGCAAGCGCGGGTTGATTCCGATGAACTCCAGGCTCTTGAAATACGTGTCGACGACGTCGGCGGGAGAAGGCTTGAGAATGACCTGATACTGGTAGAATCGCTGGACTCTGAAAGGGTTGTCTCCGTAGCGTCCGTCCTTCGGCCTTCTTGAGGGCTCGACGTAGGCGACCTTCCACGGCTCCGGGCCGAGCACTCTGAGGAACGTCTCGGGATTGAACGTGCCGGCCCCCACTTCCGAACTGTAGGGCTGAACCAGCACGCAGCCGTAGGCGGACCAGAACTGCTCGAGCTTGAGTATCATCTCCTGAAAGTTCATCTCTGCTTCGCTTCCTTTCCCCCATTCTATATCGCCAGCCGCCCGACCGCAACAGGTAGGGACGGGCCTTCTGGCTTCGAATCACTCCGGCTGACCGTAGGCGTCAACTCCAACTCCGGAGCCGAATCGAACAGTCGTCAGGTGCCTGCCTTCGTTAGCTGGCTCTTGAATATTGTGTCAATATAATCGTATTCCCCGGTTCGTTCCATGAACATGATGTGTGCCTGGGCAAACTTCTCTCGGTCCCACTTGCCGTCGTCGTATTTCTTCCGGAGGTCTTCGAACGGGGTTGCCGACACAACGTAGGAATCCAGAGTGACATCCCGGCGCTTGCTTCTCTCGGCAATCTCCTTCGCAAGGTCAGGTAGGACTTCATGGAGATGCGCCTTGGGATCGTGAACGTAGGCCTCGGCGTGAAGCATTCCGTGCGGCTCCAGGAAGACGATGTGTTGATTTGTCTCATCCTTGATCCATAGAATGAAATCGGGATAGAATCCCCTCTCCTCGAAGAAGCCGATACCGGCCCCCCGGCTCAGATTCCTCAGAAGGAACACCTCCACGTCGGCAAGCGACTTACTCTTCTCGGCTGACCAATAGTCCCTCAGATCCTGCACAAACTGCTTTTCGCTCTTTTTCAGTCCGGGAGGAACCATCTTGACGTCATCGTCATGCTCGATCAGCAACGGTTGATACAGATGGCGGTCGAAATGAAGCCGGGGCAACTCGCTTGTCTCTCTCTCGTACAGGTTTTCAAGATTCTTGATGAGATTCTCAACATCAGACACGAGAGCAGTCTTCGATCGCTGGATACTGACTACGTATCTGCTTGATGCGCCCTCCCTCACAGAACCCGTATTGAAGCTCAAATTCGGATCCGTTTCGTCGAGAGTCTTGTAGACCATGTGCCCGGAATCCCATTGCTCCCGTCTCGCTCGATAGAAGGCGTCCGTGTATTTCCTGAGGATATTGACGACTGCCTCCTGCAGAATCGCAATGCCTGCGAAAGACTGCGGACGGGCTACGGAGTCGTCGGCGACCAGTCTGTAAAGCCTGGAAGGTTCGCTGTGCTCCATGATTCTTCTCGGAACATCCGGCAGGATGACCAGATTATTCGCGAGCTTGCGCTCCTTGTACTCAAGCAGGTCGAGGTATGCGGCTTCCCAATCGACAAGACGGAGGCTCTCGTCGGGAATGGCCTGCTCGCGCCCTGCCCGCACGTCAATACCAGTTATTCCGCAAGGGCTGCTTTCCAACGCCTGCACCTTGAGCGACATGTCCACGCGAACGCTTACCGCGGGGTCGGGTTCCAGCACGATGTTCTCTCCCGCCGCGAAATCGCAGTTTTCCGGCACCCGCGGTACCACGAGGCCCTTCTCGAGAAAGCTGTCGTTGGGCCGGATCCAAAGCGGAAGCTCTACATACCCCTCCGCCTCGACACCTTCCTTCTCCAGGTACTCCCGGAAATTGGACATGTAATTGGCGCGCACCGCGAAGATGTTCAGCGTCTCAAGCAAACCCACATACTTCGGGTGTTTGCCGTCCAGCGCCGCGCTTCTCTTGAGGCTGAATCCTTTGCCCCGGAGACGAACGCCGCGTCCGAAGAGCAGGATGATCTCAGAACCCTCTTGCCGGCCGATGTTAAGCAGGCCCATGTTCGAAACTCGCCAGGAATCCCAGCCCTCCGTGAACTTCTTCGCCCCGATGAGAACGTCGATGCTCGTGCCGGGATTGCCGATGCCGTCGAACAGGGAACCGGCGACGGCGTCCTCCTCCAGCGTTATCCCCGAGTCGTCCTCCTCCACCAGCTTCTTGAACGTGCTCGTGTCGCCGATGTAGATCAGACCGAAGTAATCTTCCGCACCGCTCGCCTTCAGGCCGATTTCACCGGCGCTGCCTCGGATGTCGCACAGGTGTAAGCCGCCGCCCGCCGGAGTGTGAAGCATCATGGCAAGAATATCCTGATACGCCTTCTCCGGGGATAGGTCGCTTCCACGAAGATACTTGAATTTGTCCTCGAATACGTCCCGGCCGTCGGGCGTGACCAGGCCCGTTTTGCCACCGATGAGTTTCTTGATGGTCCTGACCGCCCAGCCGCGCTTGTTCTCCAGAACGTGGTGCAGAAACCGGGCCACGGTCAAGACATCGCTCCGTCTCTGCTTGTCCTCGGTATAGACGGCGTTGACGGTGCTGCCGACGAAGACCCACAACGGCTTCTCCAGGTTGTATGGTCGCAGGGCTTTCGCTTGGTCCTCGAACACCCGCTGCTGCTCGTAGAAGGACAGCAGGTTGCCCAGGAGTAGCGTCTCCACCTTGTCCTCCGTCGTCTCCTCCTTCAGGTTGAGGATGCGGAAATCTTTTCCGTACCCGTCGCCGTGGAAATAGCGGTAGGAGTAGTCGAAGACGATTGCTTTGCCGTACTCGGCCGTCAGTTGGTCGTTCCGCGCCGCCGTCAGGGCCTGGCCGAACGTCGCGCTGTACTCGAACGTGAAGCCGGTTTCGCCAAGGGCCTCGCGGAAGCTCCGCCACGCCTCCCCTCCGGAACCCTTGTGCCCCTCGTCCACGAAAATCAGGTTGTTACCCTCGAATGCCTCCACGGGCACGCTTACACCGCCGCCGTGTTTCGCGGCCGCGGCCCTCGCGACGTGAAGGACACCAGGCGGGTCAGGGCCAGTTGCTTCACTCGATCGCCCATCAAACCGTCGCGCCCGGCGTCACCCAACAGTTCCACCGCTTCCTCGGCGTGGCTCAACATATCCTTCAAACCGACTCTGTCCTCACGCTTGCTCATACTGCACCTCCACCGAGCGTAACACATCATCTCTGAATTGCGGGTTAAGCCCCTTGGGCGTGTGCATCTCCACCCTGTGCCCCAGAATCCGGCTCAACTCGATTTCCATGCCCGCCAGGGTAATCAATCCCACCCGCGCGCCCGGCTCGAACTCCACCAGCACGTCTATATCGCTTTCCGGCGTGAAATCATGGCGGAGCACCGATCCGAACAGCGACAGGCGCCGGATCCGGTTGCGCCGAAACGCCGGGAACTCGATTTGATGCGTGAAATAGATCCGAACAGCGACAGGCGCCGGATCCGGTTGCGCCGGCAGAAGTCCGCAAATTCGTCATACGGGATTTGGATTCTTGCACTCATGTGTCTACCTCCGCAAACATCCGGGCCTTGAACAAGGGTTCCAGCGCTCTGGCGTCCGGGATGAACGAATCGCCGTTGACGAAGATCTCGTCTGCGCCCTCGATCATTTTCTGCTCGGCCACGAACTTCTTGTCCCGTTCCAGGTCTTCCTTTGTCCAATCTTGGGTCTCGCGCCAGATGACCGCCACCTGCCTGTGGTCTATCCAGCCGCGATAGACCAGGCATCGCCGCCCGCCTGTCTGCGTGCCGCGCACAGGCAGATCGTCATCGTAGACCCGTCGTGTCTGGACGTGCAGGCCCAGCAGGTAGTTGAACGTCTCGGGGATGTCTGCAACCCTCTCGCGGGTTTGGCCGTCGGCATGGCTGTAGAACTTGTAGCTGAACGGCCTGGAGAGCTTCTCAACATTCAGCAGCGTTTCGCTCGCCCGTGTCTCCCATTTGAGCATGTACTTGATCAGATAGTCCTCGAATCCCAACGCCCGCTGCCCGGAGGCGTCGTCGAAGACGATATTGTCCAGGGCGTCCTCGTAAGACTCCAGGCGGATGACCTTGATGAGGCGCGGGCTGCGCTCCGCCTCCTCCGCCGTGGCCAGGCGCTTGGCCTTGCCGTCCTCCCATTCGGGGGTGAAGGTGACCTTCTTGATCCGGGGGAGCAGGACCGTGTCGAAGTACTGTTCCATTTCAACTAAGATGAATTTCCTACTGCCTCCATCTTCCCTGTTGAGATTGATAACCGAGTGTCCGGTTGTGCCAGAGCCCGCGAAGTAGTCGAGTGCGGTTCCATCCTCATTGATCCCGCACACCTTCAGGCAATCTCCCGTAGCATGAATGGACTTCGGGAACGAAAAGGCGTTCGCTCCCTTCTCGCCAGCGAACCGACACGTGATCATCTCAGGCTCTTCAGGAGCTTCAGCGACTTGAGCCC
>JAZDPI010000336.1:0-8353 GCA_043797775.1 Candidatus Eiseniibacteriota bacterium | reverse complement strand
ACCTCACCTACTCGGCTCCGCTGAAGGCGACGCTCCGGCTCAGGGTCCGCGAGCTGGTGGACGGCGAGAAGCGCGACAAGGAAATCGTGGAGCAGGAGGTCTATCTTGGCGAGCTGCCCCTCATCACCGACAAGGGGACTTTCGTAATCAACGGCGCCGAGAGGGTGATCGTGAGCCAGCTTCATCGGTCCCCGGGCGTCTTCTTCGACGAAGCCGTGCATCCCAACGGCAAGAAACTTTTCTCCGCGAGGATAATCCCCTATCGAGGGTCCTGGGTGGAGTTCAGTCTGGACGTGAACGACATCATGTACGTTCACATCGACCGAAAGCGCAAGTTGCCCGTCTCGGTCCTGCTCAGGGCGCTCGGCTATCAGACCGAGAAGCAGATTCTGGAGCTGTTCTATCCGGTCATCGAAGTCGAGGTTCCGAGAGCGGGCACCAAGAAGGCCGAGGAGATCATCGGCAAGGTGGCCGCGGACGATTTTGCGGACGAGGAAACCGGTGAGATCCTGCTGGAGTGCAATGAGGAAGTCACCGATGCCGCCCTCGCTGGTATGAGAAAGGCCAAGCTCAAGAAGGGCAAGAAGGCCGTCGTCAAGTACTTCGACATTCCTTACAGAGCGGAAGCCGACGTCATGCGGAATACCCTGAAGAAGGACGCCTGCAAGAACGAAGAGGACGCTCTGGCACGAATCTATAACCTGCTGAGACCCGGTGATCCCCCTAGAACGGACACCGCCAGAGAGATACTCACGAGGCTCTTCTTCAATCCGCGCCGGTACGACCTGGCGAGAGTGGGACGCTACAAGCTGAACCAGAAGCTCGACCACGCCTCGCTCTTCGGCAACAAGGAGAAGGCGAAAGAGCTCGGGCTCAAGGTGCCGTCCCGCTCGAGAAGCATCCTCTGCAAAGAGGACTTCATTGCCATAATAAATTACCTTCTGAAGATGAGAGAGAGCGAGGAAAGCGGCGAGCCCATCGCCCCCGACGACATTGACCATCTCGGGAACAGGCGAGTGCGCTCCGTGGGCGAACTGCTGGCGAATCAGTTCAATATCGGACTTGCCAGGATGGCACGAATAATCCGGGAGCGCATGGCGCTTCAGGATGCCGAGAACGTGACGCCGTATGATCTTATCAATGCGCGTACCATTTCGGCGGTGATCCAGAGTTTCTTTGGGAGCAGCCAGCTCTCTCAATTCATGGATCAGACCAATCCTCTCGCGGAACTGACCCACAAACGCAGACTCAGCGCGCTTGGGCCTGGCGGCCTCACCCGCGACAGGGCCGGCTTCGAAGTTCGTGACGTACACTACACGCACTACGGACGAATGTGTCCCATCGAGACGCCGGAAGGGCCGAACATCGGACTCATTTCTTCTCTCGGATCGTACGCGAGGGTGAACGAGTTCGGGTTTCTCGAGACGCCTTACTGGAAAGTGACGAACGGGGCGCTGGACAGAACCAGGATTCATCATCTCTCGGCCGACGACGAGGACAAGTTCAGGATCGCGCAGGCGAACACGTTGGTGGGCCCGGACAGCCGATTAACGGATGAGACCATTCAGGTGAGGTACAGGGGTGAGTTTCCCGTGGTGGCGCGGAACGACGTCGATTTCATGGACATCTCGCCGATTCAGCTCGTCAGCCCCGCCGCGGCCCTGGTTCCATTCCTGGAGCACGACGATGCAAACAGGGCCCTCATGGGCTCCAACATGCAGAGGCAGGCGGTCCCTCTTCTGAAGACCGAGAGGGCCCTGGTGGCCACCGGTCTCGAGGCGAAAGTGGCCGAGGACTCCGGTGCGCTGGTCGCGGCGAGACGCGCCGGCGTCGTGGAGAGCGTCTCTGCCGACACGATCATCATCAGGCCGGAATCGGACGGCGGCGAGTCCTTTGAGTTCAGCGAGCTCGCCGGGTTGGATGTTTACAGGCTCACGAAATTCCGACGTTCGAACCAGGACACCTGCATCAACCAGAAACCACTGGTCATCGAGGGCGAGAAGGCGAAGGCCGGTCAGATCGTGGCCGACGGTCCGGCCACGAATCAAGGGGAGCTTGCACTCGGCGCCAACGTGCTCGTGGCCTTCATGCCCTGGGGTGGCTACAACTTCGAGGACGCCATTCTGGTGAGCGAAAGGCTCACCGCCGATGACCGCTTCACGTCCATCCATATCGAGGAGTTCGAGCTCCAGGTGCGTGATACGAAGAGGGGCACCGAAGAGATCACCCGTGAAATCCCCAACGTGAGCGAAGAGGCGGTTAAGGATCTCGACGAGAACGGAATAGTGAGAATCGGCGCTCATGTGAGAGCCGGAGACATACTCGTGGGAAAAGTGACTCCCAAGGGCGAGACGGACCTCACTCCCGAAGAGCGGCTTCTGAGGGCCATCTTCGGCGAGAAAGCCGGTGATGTGCGCGACGCCTCCCTCAAGGCGCCCCCGGGCATGGACGGTATCGTCATTGACATCAAGGTTTTTTCGAGAAGAGAGAAGGACGAGGTAACGCGCAAACAGGAGAAGAAGGAGTCCGACCGTCTCAAGAGGTTGAGCAAGAAGGAACGCGACAGAATAGTCGAGGTTCGGGACGCCAAGCTCTCGGAAGTCCTGGCCGGAAAGACCATCCAGCAAATCCGCCGGCAGAGCAACGCCAAGATAATGTTCCGAGGCGGCAAAAAGTTTGTGCCGGGACTCCTCTCGAAGCTCGAGATGGAAGACATCCCGTGGGGTTCGAGCATGACCAAGGATCCCGACACCAACGGCAAATTCTGGATGATAATGACTGCCGCCGAGAAGGCGCTCGAAAAGGTGGAGAAAAACCTCGCGAAGGATCTTGAGAGGATCTCCAGAGGAGACGAGCTTGCTCCCGGCGTCGTGAAACTGGTGAAAGTATACGTGGCCAGGAAGCGCAAGCTGGCGGTTGGGGACAAGATCGCCGGCCGGCATGGGAACAAGGGAGTGGTCGCGAAGATCCTTCCGGAAGAAGACATGCCATATCTTCCCGACGGCACACCGGTGGAGATAGTCCTGAATCCACTGGGTGTTCCGTCGCGAATGAACCTTGGCCAGGTTCTGGAGACTCATCTCGGGCTCGCTGCTCAGGTGCTCGGTTTCAGGGCCCTGAGCCCGATTTTCAGCGGCGGGACCGTGGAGGAGATAAAAAGCTGCCTGGAAGAGGCAGGCTTCTCCAGGGACGGCAAGACCGTTCTCTACGACGGAAGGATGGGGAAGTCGTTCGACCAGCCTGTCACCGTCGGCTACATTTACATGATGAAGCTGTCGCACCTTGTTGATGACAAGATACACGCTCGTTCGATCGGGCCTTACTCCCTCGTGACGCAGCAACCGCTGGGGGGAAAAGCTCAGTTTGGCGGCCAAAGATTCGGCGAGATGGAGGTTTGGGCTCTGGAGGCCTACGGGGCCGCCTACACGCTCCAGGAGCTTCTGACCGTCAAGTCAGACGACGTTGCCGGAAGATCGAAGATCTACGAGGCGATCGTCAAGGGGGAGAATCCTCCCGAACCCGGTGTTCCCGAGTCGTTCAACGTGCTCGTCAAGGAACTCCAGAGTCTGGGTTTGGATGTGCAGTTCGAGGAAGCGTAGTAGTAGTTGACATAAGACTGGCTCTCTGACCGTAGGCCTGGTTTCCGAAGGGAGAGTTGAGATGCAGGACATGATTCGTTCCGGTGGGTTGTTGGGCGGAAGGATGAGCCTTGCTAAGACGGACGATCGTGAAGCCAGAAGGCGTTTCAGCTTCAACTCAATTCGACTTCAACTCGCTTCTCCTGAAGTCGTTCGAGGCTGGTCACATGGGGAGGTGGCCAAACCCGAGACCATAAACTACCGTTCGTTCAAACCGGAGAAGGACGGGCTTTTCTGCGAGAAGATATTCGGACCGGTGAAGGATTGGGAATGTAACTGCGGGAAGTACAAGCGCATCCGCTATCGCGGCGTCGTATGCGACCGCTGTGGTGTGGAAGTGACGCTGGCCAAGGTGCGCCGCGAGAGGCTGGGGCACATAGAACTTGCCGTGCCGGTCGCGCACATATGGTTCTTCAAAAGCGTTCCCAGCAGAATCGGGCATCTTCTCGACATGGGCATAAAGGATCTCGAGAGGGTCCTCTACTACGAGTCCTACGTGGTGATTGACCCCGGCGACACGAATCTGAAGAAGAAGGAGCTCATTACCGAGGAGCAGCTCAACGAGCTCGTGGAGGAGGGCAAGCAGTTCGTCGCAAAGATGGGCGGCGAGGCCATAAGGGCGCTTCTGGCTGAGATCGATCTCAGCGAGTATTCGGCCGAGCTCAGACTTCAGGCCAAGGTGGAGACGAGCGCACAGAGAAAGAAGGAAAGTCTCAAGCGCCTGAGAATAGTTGAGGCCTTCCGGCAGAGCAAGAACAGGCCGGAGTGGATGATACTGACCGTCGTTCCGGTGCTTCCCCCAGACTTGAGGCCTCTCGTGCCTCTTGAGGGGGGGCGGTTTGCGACGAGCGACTTGAATGATCTCTACAGAAGAGTGATCAACAGAAACAATCGCCTCAAGAAGCTCATCGAAATCAGGGCTCCCGATGTGATTCTGCGCAACGAGAAGAGGATGCTCCAGGAAGCTGTTGACGCGCTATTCGACAACGGACGCCGCTCCCGGGCCGTGCGCGGCCAGGGAAACAGGCCGCTGAAATCCCTGAGCGACATGCTCAAGGGCAAACAGGGTAGATTCAGACAGAATCTTCTCGGCAAGAGGGTGGACTACTCGGGCCGTTCCGTCATCGTGGTTGGGCCGGAGCTCAAGCTCCACGAATGCGGGATTCCCAAGACGATGGCGCTGGAGCTCTTCAAGCCGTTCATCATAAGAAGGCTTGAGGACAAAGGGTTGGTCCAGACGGTGAAGAGCGCGAAGAGGCTTGTCGAGAGGGAAAGGCCGGAAGTGTGGGACATCCTGGGCGAGATCATCGAAGGCCATCCGGTCCTTTTGAACCGCGCGCCCACGCTGCACAGGCTCGGGATCCAGGCGTTTCAGCCGGTGCTCGTGGAAGGAAAGGCGATAAAGATTCACCCGCTCGTGTGCGCCGCGTTCAACGCGGACTTCGATGGCGACCAGATGGCGGTGCACGTGCCTCTCTCGTTCGAGGCACAGATAGAGACGCATCTTCTAATGCTCTCGTCTCACAACATACTGCTTCCCGCGAATGGAAGGCCCGTGGCGACGCCGAACCAGGACATCGTTCTCGGGTGCCATTACCTGACCAAGGAACGCGAGGGCGGGAAGGGTCAGGGCAAGTACTTCAGCGGGGTGGACGAGGTCAGGGCCGCGTACGAGGAGGGCGAAACCACTCTTCACGCGAAGATAAAGGTCAGAATCAACGGTGAGACGCTCGCCACGACGGCGGGACGTGTGTTTTTCAATGAAGTCATGCCTCCGGGCCTCGGCTACGTGAACGCCACCCAGGATAAGAAGTCCCTGGAGAACCTTGTGTCGGGTTGCTACCGGAAGCTCGGGCCGGCGGTCACCGCCAAGTTCCTGGATGACCTCAAGGAGCTCGGTTTTCAGCAGGCGACGGCGGCGGGCATAACGGTGGGTATCGACGACATAGTCATCCCGCCGACGAAGGTCAAGATAGTCGAAACGGCCATAAAGGACGTGGAGGAACTGAGGAAGTCGTATCTGCGAAACGCAATCACCGACGGGGAGCGTTACAACAAGGTCATCGACACGTGGACACACGCGACCACCGAGGTCGAGAAAGAGACCTACAATAACCTCAAGAAGGACAAGGAGGGGTTCAACCCCATTTACATGATGGCCGAGTCCGGATCGAGAGGCAGCAAGGAGCAGATAAGGCAGCTTGCCGGAATGAGAGGCCTCATGGCGAAGCCGCAGAAGAAGATCACCGGCGGCTTTGGAGAAATCATCGAGTCTCCCGTTCTGAGCAACTTCAGAGATGGTCTCACAGTTTTGGAGTACTTCATCTCGACTCACGGCGCCAGGAAAGGTCTGGCCGACACGGCGCTCAAGACGGCCGACGCGGGATATCTCACCAGGCGACTCGTCGACGTGGCGCAGGACGTCATAGTCACGCAGGAAGACTGCGGGACGATTCTCGGCCTGGAGATCGGCGCGCTCAAGGAAGGCGAAGAGGTAATCGAGTCGTTGAGCGACAGAGTGATCGGAAGGGTGGCGGCAGAAGACATCACGGATCCGATAAACGGCGAAGTCATTGTGGAGGCGGGAGAGGAGATCATAGAGGAAGCGGCACGTCAGATGGAAGACAGCGGTGTGGAGAGGGGTTGGATAAGGTCCGTGCTGACCTGCGAATCCAAGCGCGGCGTCTGCGCCAAGTGCTACGGCCGCGATCTGGCAAGCGGAAGAATGGTGGACGTGGGCGAAGCCGTGGGAGTCATCGCCGCTCAGAGTATCGGTGAGCCGGGAACGCAGCTCACGCTCCGAACCTTCCACATCGGTGGAACTGCCAGCAGGATCGTGGAGCAGTCGATCATCAGAGCCAAGTCGGACGGCCTTGTCAGGTTCAAGAACGTGGAGACGATCCGAAGGAAAATGGACAACAGCCTGATCGTGGTCGGACGCAGGGGCGAGATCGAGCTTCTCGATTCAGAGGGGCACGTGCGGCACAGGTGCAATCCTCCCTACGGCGCCCGGCTCTTCGTGGGGGACGGAGCGGATATCGTAAAGGACGGCGAACTTTTCGAGTGGGATACGTACAACACTCCCATTCTCGCGGAGAAGGGTGGGAAGATTGAATTTCAGGACATAGAGGACAAGGCCACGCTGCGCGACGAGTGGGACGAGAACACCGGTCAGAGACACAGAGTGGTTACCGACGATCCGGAGAAGATGAGACAGCCCAGGATAGAGATTCTGGATGCGAAGGACAGGCGGCTCGCCACTCACCTTCTTCCGACCGGTGCCCGGCTCCTTGTTCGCGAGGACCAGCGAGTGGAAGCCGGTGAAGTGCTTGTGAAAATCCCGCGCGACATCACGAAGACGCGCGACATCACCGGCGGTCTGCCCAGAGTGTCGGAGCTCTTCGAGGCCCGCAAGCCCAAGGAGCAGGCGACGGTGACCGAGATTGACGGACGCGTGGAGTTCGGCGCGGTCAGCCGCGGCATGAGGAAAATCACCGTGAGGAACGAGAATGGAGAGGAAAGGGAATACCTCGTGCCTGCCGGCAAGCATTTGCACGTGAGGGACGGCGACCACGTCAGGGCGGGAGACAGGCTCACGGAAGGTCCCATCAACCCGCACGACATATTGAAGATCAAGGGAATCAAGGAAGTGCAGGAAGCTCTGGTGAACGAGATCCAGGAGGTCTACCGGCTTCAGGGGGTGCGCATAGACGACAAACACATCGAGGTGATAGTGAGACAAATGCTCCAGAAGGTGCGCATCGAGGACCCCGGCGAGACCAACTTCCTCGAGGGAGAGCAGGTGGACAAGGGCCAGCTCAAGGAAGAGCAGGAGCGCGTTGCGTCCGAGGGAGGAAGGCCGGCCACGTTCCAGCCTCTTCTGCTCGGCATCACGAAGGCCTCGCTCAGTACTCAGAGCTTCATATCCGCCGCTTCGTTCCAGGAGACGACCAGAGTTCTTACCGAGGCGGCCGTCCAGGGCAGCAGGGACTTTCTCCGCGGTCTCAAGGAGAACGTGATCATAGGTCACCTCATTCCTGCGGGAACGGGATTGGCCAGGTACAGAAACCTGAAGGTGGTTGACGAAGCGTCTGAAGTCGAGGAGACGGAAAAAGTCGCAGACGAGATTCAGTCTGCGTGAAACTATTTGACTGTTCGCGAATTGGAGGTTCCCTTTGCCGACTCTGAATCAGTTAGTCAGATACGGAAGAAGTAGGGTAGGGAAGAAGGCTGGAGCCCCCGCTTTGAAGGGGTGTCCCCAGAAGCGGGGTGTCTGCACGCGCGTGTACACTTCCACGCCGAAGAAGCCGAACTCGGCTCTGCGAAAGGTCGCAAGAGTGAGGCTCACGAACGGAATAGAAGTGACGTGCTACATCCCTGGAGAGGGGCACAATCTTCAGGAACACTCCATAGTGCTGATTAGGGGAGGAAGAGTCAAGGACTTGCCCGGCGTTCGCTACCACATAGTCCGCGGCGCTCTGGATTCAAGCGGTGTGGAGGGTCGGAGTCAGGGCAGGTCGAAGTATGGAACCAAAAAGAAAAAGGCAGTTGCCTAGCCTGTCTAACGTTCCTTTGAGAGGACGCGCGAGCCGGCGGGCGAGAGTCGATCGAACGACCTCCGCCGTGCCACGGCGCCCCTGGAGAGCCCGAGGTAATGAATGCCGCAAGTTTGTCACCGAGATCCTTATCGGCCGGCCCCGATATTATAACTATCC
>JAZDPI010000309.1:0-11228 GCA_043797775.1 Candidatus Eiseniibacteriota bacterium | reverse complement strand
GGTCGGCCAAGAAACTGGTTGTCCTGCGCTGAATTCTGGCTTATAATTAGAGATTATGTCGCTAGTCGAGCCGGGGGATTCTCCCGGCTTTTGGGGCGCCTGCCGGAGCTGACGGAGGTGGTGGGCGCCTCTCTTCATTGCTGTGCCCCTTCAGGCGCACCTGGAGCGAGCTTCCTAACGCCCAATTGTCGGACATCCGGGCCGGCGGGGGCAAACACGCAGTACAGTGGGGAACCACGGTAAAGGTGGGGGATCGCGGTAAAGGTGTCCCCTGCAAGGAATCCAATTCCAAGGCGGTTCAAGCATGAAAGAGAAGGAATTCGTGCGGGGCAACCAGGAGGTTCTCTCGGCCGTCCGCGACGGGGACTGCGTGTACATCACGAAGATCCCCTTCGCGCCAAAGGACTGGCTGAAGGAATCCGACCCGGTTATGAAGAGATACTTCGCCTGTCACTGTCCGCTGGCCAGAGCCGCCATTATCATGGGAGAACCTGAGATACCTCTCGACTGGTGCTACTGCAGTGGGGGCTACGAGAAGCTGATGTTCGACGTGGTCTTCGATGAGCCCGCGTCCCACCACAGCCGCAGTTCGCCGCTCACCCTCGCTTGACATAAGCAGTGCCTGGTGATAGTCTGGATGTTTCGGGTTGGAGGGTTCGTTTCCGGGGCAGATTCACGGAGCGGCCGGCTTCAGACCCCCATAACCTCATTTCAGAGTTTAGGTTACGACATTTCGCGCTCGGAGACACTGACTACGGGAGTACGTCATGAAACGTTCGAGAGTCGTCATCATGGGGGCTGGAGGCAGAGATTTCCACAACTTCAACATGTACTTCAAGGACAACAGAGACTACGAGGTCGTGTGCTTCACGGCCACTCAGATTCCCAACATAGAGGACAGAACCTTTCCGGCGGAGCTGGCCGGTGAGCTCTATCCCAAGGGGATCCCCATACATGCCGAGGAGGCTCTCCCCTCCATTCTGAAGAAAGAGGACGTAGACGAAGTCGTCTTCGCCTACAGCGACGTCTCTCACGAGCACGTCATGCACGCCGCATCGCTTGTTCTTGCCGCCGGTTGCGACTTCAGGATCATCGGGCCCAAGCGGAGCATGATAACCGGGAAGGTCCCGATCGTGGCCGTCCTGGCAGTGCGAACCGGCGCGGGAAAGAGCCCTGCGACCCGCAGAGTCGCGAAAATCCTGCTCGATCTCACGAAGAGGGTCGTGGTCGTAAGACACCCCATGCCTTACGGGGACCTCGGGAAGCAGAACATCCAGCGCTTCGAGAAGATGTCGGACCTCGACTTGCACGACTGCACCATCGAGGAGAGGGAAGAGTACGAGCCTCACATCGAAAACGGGGTGGTGCTCTACGCAGGGATTGACTACGCGCAGATTCTGAGCGCTGCCGAGAAGGAGGCCGACGTCGTCGTCTGGGACGGTGGAAACAACGACATGTCGTTCTTCAAACCCTCCCTGACGATAGTCATTGTCGACCCGCTGAGACCGGAGCACGGAAACCAGTATCATCCCGGCGAGACCAACCTGCGCTCCGCCGACGTGGTCATCGTGAACAAGCAGGATTCCGCCAAACCCGAAGACATAGAGCGCGCGAAGAAAATTGTGAAGGAGCTCAATCCCAACGCACAGGTGATCGACGCCGCGTCCCCGATATCGGTGGACAAGCCCGAGCTCATCAAGGGAAAGCGAGTCCTTGTGATAGAGGACGGCCCCACGATCACGCACGGCGGCATGAGCTTCGGCGCAGGAGTCGTCGCGGCGAAGAAGTACGGTGCCGCGGAAATGATCGACCCTCGCCCCTTCGCAGTCGGGGACATAAAGGATGCCTACGCGAACTATCCTCACATGGGAGCGGTACTACCTGCCCTGGGGTACGGCTCCAAGCAGGTGAGGGAGCTCGAGGCCAGCATCAAGGCCTGCAACGCGGAAGCAGTTATCATCGCAACTCCCACCGATCTGCGCCGAATACTCAAGGTCGACAGACCGACGGTGCGAGTGCGTTACGAGCTAGAGGAAATCGGGACTCGCAAGCTTGAAAAGATTCTCTCGGGAGTCTTCTGAGGGGAGTTCCTCTGCGGGGACTCCTCTGCGGGGACTCCTCCCACGAGGGAGCTCCGCCGAAGCAAGATCTTCTGAGGGGAGTTCTTTTCGAATTCTCGCAGGGAAAGGAGGCCGTTTTTGAACATCCACGAGTACCAGGCCAAGGAGATTTTCGCGCGCTACGGGATTCCTGTGCCGCCCGGCAGGGTTGCCGCAACTCCGCAGGAGGCAAGGAAGATCGCGACCGAACTGGGCAAGCCCGTTGTGGTCAAGGCCCAGGTTCACGTCGGCGGCCGGGGAAAGGCAGGTGGCATCAAGTTCGGCAACACCCCGGAGGAGGCCGAAAAGGTCGCCTCGCAGGTGCTCGGCATGAACATAAAGGGTCTCACGGTGGAGAAGGTGCTCGTGACGAGGAGCATTGACGTGGCCGCCGAGAGCTACCTGGGTCTCGTCATCGACAGAAAGGTCAAGCGGCCCGTTTACATGGCGAGCCCGGCTGGTGGGGTGGACATCGAGGAAGTGGCGCGCACGACTCCCGAGAAGATATTCAAGGTGCATGTAGACCCGGCCACGGGCATTCTCCCCTATCAGGCGAGGTTCCTTTCCATGAAGCTGGAGAAGGACCCCAAGCTCGCCGGTCAAGTTGCCTCCATCGCGGCCAAGCTGTGGAAGGTGTTCTGGGATCTCGACTGCTCGCTCGCCGAAATCAACCCGCTCGTGAGAACGAAGGACGGACAGATAATCGCACTGGACGCGAAGGTAAACCTGGACGACAACGGGCTCTACAGGCACACCGAGCTCGAGGCCCTTCGCGACGGCGAAGCGGAGGCCGACAAGCTCGCCAGGGAAATGGGCTTAAGCTACGTTAAGCTGGACGGCTCCGTCGGCTGCTGCGTGAACGGGGCGGGCCTGGCCATGGCCACGATGGACCTGATAAAGCATCACGGCGGCGAACCCGCCAATTTCCTCGACATAGGCGGAAGCTCGAGCCCTCAGAAGGTGCTCGCGGCGATGAAGATCATATGCGGCGACCCCAAGGTCAAGGCGATCTTCTTCAATATCTTCGGCGGCATCACAAGATGCGACGACGTCGCCGAGGGAATAGTGGCGGCGCTCAAAGAGTTCGGCGTCAAGGTGCCGATAGTGATCCGTCTGACTGGAACCAACGAAGAAAGAGCGAGAGAGATACTGAGCAAGGCCAATCTGGCTGCCACCACATCCATGGATGAGGGCGTCAGGCAGGTGCTCAAAACTGTCCAGGGGGTGGCGAGTTGAGTATCCTAGTTGATGAGAAAACCAGAGTTGTTGTTCAGGGCATAACGGGTAGAGACGGCTCATTCCACGCCAAGGCGATGATCGACTACGGCACGAAGGTCGTCGCCGGCGCCACTCCCGGCAAGGGGGGCACCGAGTGCGTCGGCGTGCCCGTGTTCGACACGGTGAGGGAGGCCGTAGAGGCCGCCAGCGCCGACACTTCTGTGATCTATGTGCCGTTCGGCTTCGCCGCGGACGCGGCGCACGAGGCTTTCGACGCGGGGATTAAGCTCGTAGTCTGCATCACGGAAGGCATCCCCACGTTCGAGGTGATGAGGCTTTTCGCCAAGATGAAGGCCCTGGGCGTGAGAATGATCGGGCCCAACTGCCCGGGCATCATATCGCCGGGGAAGTGCAAGGTCGGCATTATGCCCGCACACATTCACACTCGCGGAAAGGTCGGGGTCGTCTCGAGAAGCGGGACGCTCACGTACGAGGTCGTCAAGCAGCTCACCGACGCGGGTCTCGGACAGTCCACCTGCATCGGCATAGGCGGCGACCCCATCATCGGCACCAACTTCATTGATGCTCTCACGCTTTTCGACAAGGACCCGGAGACCGAGGTCATAGTCCTCATAGGGGAGATCGGTGGAACTGACGAGGAAGAGGCCGCCGAGTTCGTGAAGTCACAGGTAAAGAAGCCGGTCGTCGCCTTTGTGGCCGGCCAGACGGCACCCCCCGGGAAGAGAATGGGCCACGCGGGGGCCATCGTTTCCGGAGGCACGGGCACCGCAAAAGAGAAGGTTGAGGCGTTCAAGAAGGCCGGCATCTCGGTCGCGGAGATTCCCTCTAAGATAAGCGGCCTCGTGGCGGGGGTCATAAAGAAGTAACGAGGCGTCTGCGCCGAGGACGGGGCCGCCGCGACGGGTAACCTGTTAGCGGGGTCCGTGAGGAAGCAGGCGGCGAGGTGGTTTGTCGCGCGTCCGATCACCGGGGTGCGGAGCAGAGGAGACACCAGTCACATGAACACCAGCAGAACGATGATGATAATAAAGCCCGAGGCCGTCCAGGCGGGCCACGTCGGCAGGATAATCGCGATGGCGGAGGAGAGGGGTTTCAAGCTGATCGACCTCAAGATGGTTCATTTCACGCTGTCCAACGCGCAGGTGCTCTACAAGGTGCACAAGGGAAAGCCTTTCTTCGAGCCTCTCACCGAGTACATGGCTTCGGGGCCCTGCGTGGCGTGTCTCCTCGAGAAGAGCGACGCCGTCGCGGCTCTGAGAGAGCTCGTGGGCCTGGTGGACCCGGCCAAGTCGCCCGAGGGTACGATACGGAAGCTCTTCGGCATCGACGTTCAGCGAAACGCCGTGCACGCTCCTGACTCCGCTGAGAACGCACAGAGAGAGATGGGGCTGATATTCGGTCCCGGAGCCCTGGCATAGTGTCATGCCGGAGTGAACAGGGTGTGTGGACGCAGCGGGCGCTTGGCGTGCGCAGAACGTGCTCGGACGTGCGCGGATGCGCGCCGGCCGCCCGTGTGTTCAGAGACAGTGGGGATAGCAAGAGGAGGGGAGGGAAGTGAGAATCGACGTTCCGTCCCTGAGAGAGGGAGAGAACTCGCTCGAGTTCGTCGAGTCGCCGCAGAGTCTCGAGCTCGGAGCCGAGGCTGCCGAGTTTGGGCCGGACATCAAGGTTCGCCTGAGGCTTCAGAGGCACAATAACGAGATAGTCGTATGGGGCAATGCCTCGGGCTCTCTGAGCGAGGAGTGCTCGAGGTGCCTGGGGAGGGGCGAGCGCAAGTTTGATGTAGAGTTTGAGATTTTCTGTGATAAGATAGGTGCCCGGCGCGACGAAAGGCCGGAGGATGATAGGGGAACCGATACCTTCTTGGCCCACCACGACGGCAGAGTTCTGGATATCGCCCCGTGCGTCAGGGAAGCCTTGATGCTTTCGCTTCCCATGAAACCGCTTTGCAGTGAAGACTGCAAGGGGCTTTGTGCCGTCTGCGGCGCCAATCTCAATGAGACCACGTGTGAGTGTGGCAAAGGTACACCGGAGACGCGCTGGAGCATCCTTGAGAGACTGAAGAGAGAGCAGAAGTAGGGGCTCGGCCGGTCCCACCTCGAACTGCACGGATGTAGCCTGGCCGGCGGAGAAGGAGGAAGAAGAGAATGGCGCTACCGAAGAGAAGACACTCGAAAGCAAGACGCGACAAACGACGCACCCATTGGAAGCTTTCCAGACCCGGACTTTCAAGCTGCGCGCACTGCGGCAATCCCAAGCTTCCCCACAGAGCCTGTCCCAGTTGTGGGTACTATAGCGGCGAAGAGGTCACTTCCGCCTGGGTGAAATAACACGCTTATCATGTCTCAGACACGAGTTCCTTGCATAGCAGTTGATGCAGCAGGCGGAGACCTAGGTCCCTCTGTCATAGTAGAGGGAGCCGTACGGGCTTTGAAAGAGCTTAACGGCTCGGCCGAGGTTATGCTCTTCGGAGACGAGACAGTCATCAGAGAAGAGCTGACCAGGCTCGGCACCTCCGGTCACGCCGGCTCGGCTCTTCAGGTTTCGGACCTGCCGCTTGAGATCGTCCACGCTCCGGAACAGATCAGCATGCACGAGCCTGCGGTTGCCTTCAGAAAGAAACGCAACTCCTCCATCGCCGTTGCCACGAAGATGCAGAAGGACAACAAGGCCGACGCGTTCGTGAGCGCCGGCAACACCGGTGTCGTCGTCGCCGCGTCGCTTCTCGGCCTCGGGCGGCTGGCCGGCGTCGACAGACCGGCAATTGCCACGGTCGTTCCCAACGAGTACGGCGGATGTGTGATGCTGGACGTGGGGGCCAACTCCGAATGCAAGCCCGTTCATCTCGTACACTTCGGCATCATGGGAAGCGTCTATGCAAAACAGCTTCTCAACAAGAAGGAGCCGCGCGTGGGTCTTCTCAACATCGGTGAGGAGGCCACGAAGGGTAACGACCTGGCGATTGAGGCGCACAGGCTCCTCTCTCAGAGCCCGCTCAAGTTCATCGGCAACGTCGAGGGTCGTGACGTATTCAGAGGCAGGGCCGACGTCGTCGTTTGCGACGGTTTCACCGGGAACATTCTCCTCAAGTTCATGGAGAGCGTGATCGACCTTCTTGCCGGTTCCATCAGAGAGGAAGCCTCAAAGGCGGTGCGGTTCAAGATGGGCGCCCTTCTCATGAAACCGGCGTTCAAGAAGCTGGCCAGGACGCTGGACTACGCGGAGTACGGTGGCGCGCCGCTCCTCGGGATAAACGGCGTCTGCATCATCGGCCACGGCAGCAGCTCGGCAAAGGCCGTCAAGAATGCGATCAAGGTTGCAGTAAGATTCGTTGAAGAGAAGGTGAACGATAAAATCAGAGAGGAAATGAGCCTCTACACCGGAGGTTTGATTGCAGCAAGTTAGAGGAACTCGCATCGCCGGCACAGGATCTTTTGTTCCCAGCAAAATTCTGACCAATTTTGATCTGGAGCGAATGGTCGACACCAGCGACGAGTGGATCATCGCCAGGACGGGAATTCGTGAAAGACACATTGGGAGTGAAGACGAAACCTCCAGCGATCTCGCCGCCGAGGCCGCCAAGAAGGCGATGGCCGAGGCGGGAGTATCGCCGCTCGACATAGAACTTGTGATCGTGGGAACGATCACGCCCGACAGACTCTTCCCTTCCGCAGCCTGCTCTCTTCAGGAGAAACTCGGAACGTACAACGGGGCCGCCTTCGATCTGTCCGCCGCCTGCTCCGGCTTCATCTACGGTCTCACAGTTGCGCGCGCTTTCATCGCGGCGAGGATAATGGACAGGGTGCTTGTCGTAGGCGTTGAGATGCTCTCCAAGATCACCGACTGGAAGGACAGAAACACCTGCGTGCTCTTCGGCGACGGCGCCGGGGCCGCCGTGGTCGTACCGTGCGAGGAGGGCAGGGGCATTCTTGCCACCTCGATGGGGAGTGACGGCAGACTCGGCGACCTCCTGGAGATGCCTGCGGGAGGCTCACTGAGACCCGCCTCGCAGGAAACGATAGACGGCGGGCTGCACTTCGTGAAGATGCGTGGAAACGAAGTCTTCAAGAACGCGGTCCGCGCGATGGGCTCGATTGCCGAGGCCGCTCTTTCCAAGGCCGGGATTGAGGCCGACCAGTTGGACTTGCTGATTCCACACCAGGCGAATCTCCGCATAATCGAAGCGACCGCCAAGAGACTGGGCGTTCCCAAGGGCAAAGTCTTCATCAACGTTGAGAAGTACGGAAACACCTCTTCCGCCAGCGTGGCGATAGCCCTCGACGAGGCGAGAAAAGAGGGCAGGATCAAGGACGGTACTCTGGTGGAGCTCGTGGCATTCGGGGGCGGCTTCACCTGGGGCGCGGCAGTGATTCGATGGTAGCGAAGGCTTGGTCGCGGCTCGCGCTGGTGCAGTGACGGCCGTGCGGCTCACGCGGGCACGGGTCTCGTTCACGGGAGCATCGCGGCGGTTGGTGTGCGTTTCGGATCGACATGGGGGGAGAGTTGCGCGTAGGATTATTGTTTCCGGGCCAGGGGTCGCAATTCGTGGGAATGGGGAAGGAGCTGTTTGACGCCTTTCCCGCTGCCAGAGCGACCTACGAGGAAGCTGATTCCATCCTGGGCTTCAGTATATCGGGAATCTCGTTCGAAGGTCCCGAGGACACGCTGAGACAGACGCTCAACACGCAGCCTGCGATTTTCGTCCACAGCATTGCGGCGTTCAGGGTACTCCGCGAGGAGGGACTGAGTCCGGCGGCCGGAATGGGCCCATCTGCGGCCGCGGCGCGCGCGTCGCAAGGCGAAGGTGATCGGGGAGCGACCTCCTCGGTCGGAAGGCTGTCGCCTGAGTTGGCGGCCGGCCACAGCCTCGGGGAGTATTCCGCGCTCGTGGCAGCGGGCGCAGTTGATTTCAAGGAGGCGCTTCTCGTCGTGAGGAAGCGCGGCGAGCTGATGCATGAGGCCGGGCTGGAGAGGCCCGGTACGATGGCCGCCATACTTGGTCTCTCTCCTGATGAAGTCGAAGGCATCTGCAGGGAGGCCTCCGCCGCCGGCCTCGTCCAACCTGCAAACATCAACTCGTCTTCGCAACTTGTGATTTCCGGTGAAGTGAAGGGCGTCGAAGAGGCCGTCCGGTTGGCGTGGGAACGTGGGGCGAAGAAGGCAGTGAAACTGCCGGTCAGCGGCGCGTTTCACTCGCCTCTCATGGCCTCGGCCGCGAAGGGGTTGTCGGAAGTCCTCAGCGGAGTGGCGTTACGGAGAGCATCCTTCGCGGTGGTTGCGAACTACTCTGCCGCGCCGGTTTCGGAGCCCGAGGAGATCCGCGCCAATCTCGCAAAACAGGTTCTGGGTGCGGTTCGATGGCAGGAATCCATGAACGTGATGCTCTCCTCCGGACTGACGCATTTTCTTGAAATTGGGCCCGGAAGCGTGCTAAAGGGACTCATGCGGGGCATCGACAGAGGGGTCGGCGTCCATCCCGTCGGAACCCCCGGGGACGTGAGCGGCGTGGCGGAGTTGGTGAAGAGCACGTCAGTGTGAGGCGCCTTGTGGAATTGAAAGAGAGAGTTTCCGTCGTGACCGGAGGGTTACAGGGAATCGGCAGGGCCATCGCCCTCACCCTGGCCCAGAAGGGGAGCGACGTCTGCGTCGTCGACCTCAAGGAGGAAGGTGTCGAAGAGCTTCTATCCGACATCAAGTCGGGCGGGCGAAAGGCCCTCTTCGTCAAAGCGGACGTGTCGTTGATGTCCGAAGTGGAGGCCGCGGCGGACGCTATTTCGAAGTCCATCGGCAAGGTCGATATTCTGGTCAACAACGCCGGCATCACGAGAGACGCCCTCGTCATGAGGATGAACGAGAAGGAGTGGGACAGCGTCATGGAAGTCAATCTCAAGGGAACTTTCAACTGCACGCGGGTTTTCTTGAGAGAAATGGTCAGGCAGAGGTTCGGCAGGATAGTGAACATCTCTTCCGTCATCGGTGTCATGGGAAACGCGGGCCAGGCCAACTACGCCGCTTCCAAGGCCGGCATCATCGGTTTCACCAAGTCCGTTGCGAAGGAGGTGGCTTCGCGCGGAATAACGGTCAACGCGATCGCGCCGGGTTTCATTGACACCGCGATGACGAAGGTTCTTTCGAACGAGGCGCGAGAATCGCTTCTTTCCTCCATCCCGGTGGGAAGAGCGGGGCGGCCTGAGGACGTTGCGAACGTTGTTGCTTTTCTGGCTTCCGATGTTGCATCATATATAACCGGTCAGACAATCCATGTTGACGGCGGAATGTTAATGTAGAGTCTCCAACAGGGGGTGAAAACCGAGATGGCATTCAACGAGGATAGGGTGAAGCAGATCATAATGGATCAGCTGGGAGTGTCTACGGAGCAGGTGACTCCGGAGGCTTCTTTCATCGACGACCTTGGTGCGGACTCGCTGGACACGGTCGAGCTCGTGATGGCGTTGGAAGAGGAGTTCGATATCGAGATTCCGGATGAAGACGCCGAGAAACTGAGAACCGTCCAGGACGCGCTCGATTATCTGAAGAAGCACGTAAAAGAGAACGACTGACGTTCTGATCTGCCCGGGCTTACGTGGCGCCCAGAGTCGGAACGAAGCGCCGGCCCGGGCAGTCCCTTCTATGGAGGCCGGTGTGCCCGCGGGGCTCCGGCCGCGACAACACAAACCGCGAAGTTGAAACGATGGAACGTGTAGTAATAACAGGATTGGGCGTTATCACCCCGGTTGGTCTCACCGTCCCCGAGTTCTGGAAGAGCCTCTGTGAGGGGAAGAGCGGTGCCGGTCCGGTCACGAGGTTCGACGCCGCCAAGTTCGACACGAGAATCGCCTGTGAGCTCAAGGGCTTCGTCCCCGAAAACTTCATGGACAGGAAGGAGGCCAAGCGCACGGACCTCTTTGCCCAGTATGCAGTCGCGGCTGCCGCGGAGGCGGTGCCCGACTCGGGACTCGATCTGCAGAGCATCGCCCTGGAGAGAGTGGGCGTGATCATAGGCACGGGGATAGGCGGAATAGGGACGTTCGAGAATCAACACTCCGCCCTGGTGGAGAAGGGTCCCGGTCGGGTGAGCCCGTTCTTCATCCCGATGATGATCGGCGACATGGCTTCGGGACTCGTTTCTATGAGGTTCGGGGCCAAGGGGCCCAACTACGCGACCGTGTCTGCGTGTGCTTCCGGCGCGCATGCCGTGGGTGATGCCGCGAGGCTTCTCCAGCACGGTGACGCAGACGTCATTATCGCCGGCGGCGCCGAGGCCGCAGTCACCCCCATGTCGATGGCCGGGTTCTGTTCGATGAAAGCCCTCTCCAGCCGGAACGACGCGCCGGAGAAGGCGAGCAGACCCTTCGACAAGGAACGCGACGGTTTCGTGTTGGGAGAGGGTGCGGGTATTGTGATATTGGAAACGCTGTCGCACGCGCTCGCGCGCGGGGCCCGCATTTACTGCGAGATAGCCGGCTACGGGGCCACCGCCGATGCCTTCCATCTTACGGCTCCCGCTCCGGAGGGAGAGGGAGCGGCGAGGGCGATGCGAATAGCCCTGAAGGACGCCGGGCTTCCCCCCGGTGCGGTGGACTACATAAACGCTCACGGTACGTCCACCCCGCTCAACGACAAGCTTGAGACCGCGGCCGTGAAGACGGTGTTCGGCGAGCATGCGAAGAAGCTTGCGTTGATCTCGACCAAGTCGATGACCGGCCACCTGCTCGGCGCGGCGGGAGGGATTGAGCTTGTTTCGTGTGTGCTGTCCATGAGGGATTCGACAATCCCCCCCACCATCAACCATGAATTCCCCGACGAAGAGTGTGATTTGGACTGCGTTCCGAACAAGGCCCGGAAGCAAGACGTTACCATTGTGATGTCCAATTCCCTTGGATTCGGCGG
>JAZDPI010000304.1:0-2029 GCA_043797775.1 Candidatus Eiseniibacteriota bacterium | reverse complement strand
TCTGACACTTGATGACACCTTGACACAAGAGGACGGAAACCGATAGAGCTCCGTGTGCTGTCCTTCAGGCCGAGAACGAATTTGCAGGGACAAATGGTGCTCGGCGGAGCGATGAGACAACTCGAGTCAGCTGCTCGTACTCGCGCGTGCATACCCTCTGGAAATCCCTCATCACCTGCAATGCGTGCTCAAACCCTTGTTACACGCGTGGCCCGTACCGGATACTCGATATCCAGAGTTGGCACCAATTACGATTCTGGAAACGCGCATTCGCTTGCGTTCAGAAGAGGGTGGGGCGACCACCAAGACCCTTGTCTCCCCGGGGAGATATCTCGGCCATGTACGCCGAACGGTCAGCCAGGACTTCTTCCAGCCGTCCGTTCTTGCGAAGAGCCACATAAAGCGCCGCCGATCTCGCCTGACAGTTAAGAGACTTGGCCGGGTTGAACTGGATGTCAGTGAAACCCTCATATTGCAGAAGCCCGTCAGCATTGTCTCCGAACTCGACGAGCGCAGACAAATACAGCCAGTCGTAGAAGGCGGTCTTCGGGTTGATGGGCCATTCTTCTTCGCCTAGTCGGAATGACACCAGGGGGCCCGATGATCTCAGTCTCGGGTCGGTTTTGGCATCACGAGCCGAAGCCACGTATAGCTCCTGGTAAGGCCCTCCGCTCTGGAACACCTTGCTTCCTTGGAAGGCCGATTCGACCGGCACCCGCCCTACCCCAGGCATGGTCAGCAGGAGACGGAAAGCGCTGAGGCTTCTGCCATATTCGTCCGGAGAAGCACCTGAGATCTCGAGCAACGGAGACATTCCTTTCTCCGCGGCGGCGGCATGGAGCGAGCCAATGGATCTCTGCTTCTGTACCGACGCAAAGCCGGGATGCCAAGTGAATTCAACATCAACTTGGCGCACGGCCGGGGTGCTGCCGACATCGGGGACGAACACTGGTCTAGAGGCCATGGTGCGCAATCCTCTCGATTCTAGAAGGGGATATCGTCTATCGAGAATTCTGCTGAGACCTCAGGCGGGCTCACTGCCGGGCCAGATTTCCAGCACTCCCAGTCCAAACGAGGACGGAAGAACAACTCGTCCGCTCGAATCCTGCAGACAGTCTGAGGCGTCGCTTGCGCGGTCCAATCCGCCAGGGCTGCAGGACTCTGAAAGTGAACCTCCCTGATGTAGCTTGGGGATATCGACTCAAGCACGAGGACTTCCGCCTGGGGGTTGGTGGGATAGTGGTCGGGTAACTCGTACCGTGCCCTTACGCCACCGTCAAGATCCTCAAACATGCTCTCAAAGGCTTTGGGCTCGCGCCTGGAGTGGGAGGAAAGCCTAGCCATCGATGCGGACGCCGCGTTTTCTCGGCAGAACAGACAGTCGCGCTCCCAGAGTATCGATGGATGGAGCGTCAACACCACCCATGACTCGGTTGTCGAGCGCCGGTACTTGTAGAACATCAGATAGTTTGGAAAGGAGACACTCAGACAGACTGCGCCCCATTGGCCGTCCAATCTCTGCTGGTCGTTGATTGCGATCGACCCTATCTTGTCGTGGGCCAGCTTTGCCTCCAACGCATCTCTCGCGAGCAGGCCGTGCGTGAGTATTGATTGCAGGTTGGAGAGGCGAGTGAAATGCACCAGGCTCCGTATTGAGCGGGCCGCACTCATCTGCCTGATGGCATCCAGTCTCTTCTGGTGTTGAGCAGCCTGCCTCTCGAGCTTGGCTCGCTGCTCCGCCGCCAGGCGCGCCGTCCTCTCCTCTCGTTCGCGGGCAAGGCGCGCGTCTTTCTCTCGGCGCTCTTCGGCGAGACGAGCTTCCTTCTCCTTCTGTTCTGTGAACGACTCTCGCAGATAGCTCTCCGCGGCAGCGAGCAGTCCGCGCATTCTCAAAGCCTGTCCCTCGGGCGCCCCTTCTAGGCGAAGTGGGAGATCTCGCGTGTGCCTTTTCCGGTCCAGCAGCCTCCGCACGACTGGCAGCGTGAGACAGAGTTCGGTGACCCCGCCGTTTCCGAATTCCTTCAGCCAG
>JAZDPI010000253.1:0-7210 GCA_043797775.1 Candidatus Eiseniibacteriota bacterium | reverse complement strand
AGCCTTCTGCAGTTCATCCTGACTCAAATCCAGCGCCATCTTGCTCACTTCCAACAGCTTCGTCGCCTTGAGAAGTTCGTAGAATTGGGCCTTGACCTGATAGGTCGCGAGCTGTCTGGCCGAGGCGAACGAGTGTGCTGCCGCCCGTACCGACGAGTGAGCGCTCCTGAAACTCGCCCAGCTGCTCAAGTCCAGCAGGTTCTGAGTGGCTTGGATGCTGTACGAGTAGCTGTCGGACGTAAGCCGGGGGCTCTCGAAGGTCATGTCGAAATCGGGGACGTAGTACTCGCGGGGGCCCTGCACCCGGCGCGATACGCCGACGCTCGACTCGATTCGAGGGGCAAGCCCACCCACCGCCGCGATCTCTATGCCCTTCGACTCATTCAGCGCTTCTTTCGCGTTGGCCACGGACAGATTCCTGTCGAGAGCCAGCTCGACGCAGTCGGAAACACTCAGTGGCCTGCTCGGGAGGGCCTTCTCCGACGTCGAGCTCGCAGACGACGGTGCCGGAGAGGCCGTAACGAAAAGAACGAACAGAAACAGAAGAACGGCGTAGTTCAAAACTGGTCGCATCCAACTCCCTCCTGACGACTCGGCAGAAGCCAAGGTCAACGTCGGCGGCTACAACGACCGCGGTTACCTTGATATACGCTCCTTCGCCTTCGCCAGTTTCACATCTCCCTACACTTTACGTTCCGAACGTTCTACCCACGAGAGCAGCGACGACACTTGCAAGGACGGCCCACGCGAGCCAGGCTCCCCCTCCAACGTAATACCCCTTCCTCCTCGAGAATTTGAAAACCACCGAGAGGCCCATGGAGATGAGAAGAATCTTCCACAGCGTGAATATCTCCACCTGACTCACGAACTGATAGAGCAGGCGGTACCCCAGGCTCTCCGAGGCATTCTTGTCAAGGAGGAGTGCCAGGCTGGTTTGCACCTCCTGCTTCTTCGTGATCATCTGAATCGGAAGTTTGACTATGACCTCAGGCAACATCACCATTTGCGAGTAGGCAACGACTGCGAAGGTCCTCACAAAATTGGCTTTACCCTGGAGCAGAACGCCGCAGACCAAGTGGAAGACCCCAGCCACCACCACGAACATTAGGCAGGTGACGACCACGGCGCTGACGATCCCGATAATGAGCGCCCTGTTGCCCTCCAACCACACGCCGGCCGCCTCGAGCTGCTCTTCGGTCATCCCGCGCTGCTCCAGCGCCTCGCGCTGCGCCGGCAGGATCACGCTGGGGATGAGAATCCAGGAGCTGATTACCGCCAGGAGCACGCATATGACCAGCGGGACCAACCACCGCGGGCGCCTGTTGAGCTCCTCAAAGACCTCCGCAGGGCTGAAAAGAACCCGCAACGCCATCTCGACCGACTTCGCCGGTCCGCCCTGATCAGGCTGTACCGCGTTGGGGGAAGTCAACTCGTTCATGCGCCCTCCTTCCGAAACTACGGGACTCCTAAGGAACCGAAAGAGGCAGTGTGACGTTCACACTGCCCCACACGCTGCAACACGAGCAGCCTTCTCGGACGGGAAACTCCGGTGTTTCAGGCCCTCGGGCACACCTCGGCTCCTACGCGCTCAACCACCAAGCGTGAATCGGAAAGGTATCACTATCCGGCACTTGACCGGGACGTCTCTCTGCTTCGCCGGCTTGAACAGGAACTTCCGAGCAGCTTCCAGGGCCGCCTGATTGAGAGCCTGGATCGTGTCGCTCGCCTTCACCCGAGCGTCCACGACTCTCCCGGTCTCGTCTATGATCACTTCCACCTGCACGGAACCCTCAGCCTCGGCCTCTTTCGCCAGGTCAGGATACTCGGGCGACACCCTCCGAATGACTTCCGGATACGTGTCGAAGGCCACGAAGACATTCGGCGCCTCAGGTTGAGAAGGGATTACCGGAGGTTCAAACGGATCGAACTCCGTGGGCGCGATCGTCTCCTCGGTATCCACGTCATCGGAGATCTCGGCCTCCTGAGGCAACTGTGGTCGCTCAATGTCCTCCGGTGGAGGCGGGACCTCGATGTTCGGAGGAAGGTCGATTACCTCCAGCTTCCTCTCAGTCAACTGATACGGGCTGGGCACGTAGGGCGGAGCGAAGTAGAAGACCGCAGCGTGGATTACAATCGCCCCCAGGATCGAGAACTCGAGGTACTTGTTGTACTTTTGTTTGAAGAGACTGTTTGCAGTAACCCTCATCTCTACTCCCCGGTATCTGGCTTTGTAGGAGCCGTGAAAGAGACTCGAAGGGCATTGGCATTCTTGAGATACTCCATCGCCTCCGAGACTATCCTGTAGGGGCACCTCTTGTCGGTATTGAAAGCCACGATGAGAGCGGGGTTCGTGCTCAACTTGTCGGCCACGATCCTCTCTATGTCCGGCAGAGTAACGAAGTTGTCGTCGACGGAGACGGTCCCGGCAGCGTCGATCCATATCCGAGCCGAGTTCTCCCTCGGAATCTTCTGGCCCGCCTCAGAACGCGGGAGGCTTACCGGAAGGCCCGCCTCCATCCTGAATATGACGGTCGACATGAAGAACACCATGAGGAGCATTGCTATGTCGCCCATCGAGGACGTGGGAATCCGGCTTTGTATCTTCATCTTCTTCTCAACCAACATCTGAGCACTCTCCTACACGAACAAGCTCTACTGCTCTCCATAGAGTCGAAGAGAGATTCGGGTGGCGCTGGCCAGCTTGAGCTGGTCGAGCGCCTTGACCATCACCCCGTATTGGCATCCGGGATGCGTCTCAAGCGAGACCACGAGCTTGTCGTTCGCGTACAGTTTCTCCTCGATGATCATTTTGATGTCGTTGACGTTCACCGGCACCTTGTCAATGGTGACGGCCCCGTTCTCGTCAAGCACAATTCTGGATACATTCTTCGCCGCAACCTTCACGACCTGCGAGCCCTTGGGCGGCAGAATCAGGGGAAGCCCCTCTTCCATACTGAACACGGTCGTGGCAATGAAGAAGATCAGAAGAAGAAACGCCACGTCTGCGGTCGAGGCCAGTGGTATGTCGGGGGCCTGTCTTATCCTCTTCTTGAATTCCATCGAACGTCTCCCCTCGTGGGCCTGCTACGACGCGGCCTTCTGGGTCGACCTCTCTGCAATGGCGTCCAAAAGTTCCGCGCTGGCCTCTTCCATCTCGACGACAAACCTGTCCACTCTTGAGGTGAAGTAGTTGTACGCGGTCTGCGTCGGGATGGCCACGATCAGACCGGCAGCAGTGGTTATGAGCGCCTCCGAAATACCGGAGGCCACGAGCTTGGCGCTCACCTGTTCCGCCGCCGCTATTGCCTCAAAAGCGTGGATCATTCCCGACACCGTCCCAAGGAACCCGAGGAGCGGAGCGATGTTGGCCACGGTCGCCAACCATATGAGACCTCTTTCCAGGAACGAAGTCTCTATGGCGGCCGCCGTCACTATCGCCTTCTCCGCGGCGTCCGGACCTCTCTCCACTCTGAGCAGACCGGCGTGCAGAACCGCCGCAATTGGCCCCTTGGTCTTCTCAAGCACCGAGCGCGCACCAACCAGCCCATCTGCCTTGAGCGCCGCAAGCACGGCTCCCATCAGCTTCTTCGTGTCGGTGCCGGCCTTGCCGATTGTATAGAGTCTCTCGATGATGAAGGCTATGCCGATGATGGAGCAGATAAGGATGGGGTGCATGAAGCTCTTGCCTCGAACGTAGAGGTCCACAACGCCGCTCTGCCTCATCCTGTCAACCCAAGTCTCCTCCGGCTGTGCAGCCTGCTCAGCGGCAGCAGTCATCGACTCTTCGGCCAGCGAGGTGTCTGCCATCTGGGCGTCTGAGGAACCCAGCACAACGAAAAGACCGAGACCTAAGCAGAAGGCCATGAAAACCAGAAAACTCTTCGTCGACATGAACCGATCTCCTTCCTAGTGACGCGCCTCGAGCAACGTACAGGCCATCTGTCTAACGAAAGCCATGGTGAGGGCCAATCAGACCGTCACCCCCTCTAACCTCCCCCAAAAAAATCGCGCCGTTGGGCGATTCCTCCCCGGGAAGCACCTAGCACACGGCACCGTCTTGAAGTCTAAGTCCCTCCTGCGGGCTTGTCAACAATTTTTTGTCCGGGCTCGGCCGTCCCGGGAAGACCCGTAACCCGCCGGCGGCAGCCGGCCGTCCGCACTCAAGGCCCAAGACGATGCAACATCCTCGGGAAGGGGATCGCCTCTCTGATGTGTTCGATACCACATATCCAGGCCACGGTCCTCTCCAGGCCCAGGCCAAAGCCGGAGTGTTCAACCGTGCCGTACCTGCGCAAATCGAGATACCACTCAAAGGCCTCTTTGGGCAAACGGTGCTCCGCTATTCTCTGCTCCAGCGTCTCGAGGTTGTCTTCCCTCTGCCCGCCTCCGACTATCTCTCCGTAGCCTTCCGGTGCCAGAAGGTCGACCGAGAGCGTCACTCTGGGGTCCTCGCTCGAAGCCTTCATGTAGAACGCCTTGCACTGCGCAGGAAAACCCCACACAAACACGGGCTTGTCAAAGGACCGGGAAAGAGCCGCTTCCGCCTCGACGCCCAGATCATCACCCCACTCAACCGGAATCCCCTTGGACTTGATCAACGCTACCGCCTCGTCGTAGCTGAGCCTCGGAAACGGGCCCGATATCTTTTCCAGGGCATCCACCGCACGCCCCAGTTTCTCAAGCTCGCCCCTTCGAGTCTCGAGGACGCGTTTGACGACGAAGACCACGAGGTCCTCCGCCAGTCTGACGGTGTCCTCCAGATTCGCGAAGGCCATCTCGGGTTCGACCATCCAGAACTCGATGAGATGCCTCCTTGTCTTGGACTTCTCTGCTCTGAACGTAGGGCCGAAGCAGTACACCCTACCGAATGCCATGGCCGCGGCCTCCATGTACAGTTGACCGCTCTGGCTCAGGTATGCCTTCGACCCGAAGTATTCCGTTTCGAACAGAGTGGTGGTGCCTTCGACCGACGACGGAGTGAATATGGGAGCGTCTATGAGAACGAAATCTCTCCTGTCGAAGAAATCCCTTATGGCCTTCTCTATGGTGCTCCTGATGAGCAGGATGGCGTGCTGTCTCGAGGAACGGAGCCACAGGTGCCGCCTGTCGAGCAGGAAGGAAGCGCCGTGTTCCTTCGGAGTGATGGGATAATCACGCGCCAGCTGGACGATGTCGATGCCGGTGAGACTCAATTCGAAACCGCCGGGCGCCTTCTTCTCTTCTCGGACCGTGCCCCTCACTAGCACAGAACTCTCCTGGGCGACCTCCCCGCAGCGCTGAAACGTTTCGTCACCGACCGTTCCCTTGTCTGCCACGACCTGGACGATCCCTGTCCCGTCACGGACGAGCAGGAAGTGCAGTCTGCCGCTGGACCTCTTGTTGTAGAGCCAGCCCCTTACTTCCACCTCTTCCGAGACGTGCTTGCACAACTGACTGACGTAGACGTGTGGGGACATTCGACATCCTCCGGATTCTTTGGCTTGTGAGAGAACATTACTTTCGCACCGGCCCATCGTCAATCAAAAAACTGCCGGCGCGGTCGTCCGGGAGCTTTTCGCTTGACAGTTCGGCCGCAAGCTAATAGTTTCGCTTTGCCTTGTGGCTGAGAAAGGAGCTTCATGGGTAGACGTGTTCTCGCGCTGGCCGTCGTCGTGGTCCTGCTCTGCCCCGCGGCCGGCGGCAGTTCGGATTCGGGGCCGGGCAGCGGCCGGACCAACGTCGTGCTCACGCAGCAGGCCCTGAATGCCCTGAAGGAATTCAAGCTGAACAACGGCATAGCCTCCCTCTCTTCGTTCGCGCACGCCTACTACAAGTCTGGTGTGGAGAAACGGAGTTCGGGCGACAGAAAAGCCGCCATCACTGCCTTCGAGATGGCCTCGGAATTGGACCCGCACTTCCTCGATCCCCACTTCAGCCTTTTCCGGGCCCACCTTTTCAGTGACCCGGGAAGAGCTTTCACCGAGCTCTCCGCGGTGATGGACATCACTCGCAAGGATTTCCTGGCGCAGCATTTCCTCGCGAACAACCTCATCGTCATGGGATACCTGGCCCTCTTCATCGCCCTGGCTCTCTTCTGCATAATGACTGCCGTGAATCACATCTCCAGACTGAAGCACGCGCTCTCGGAGCGGTGGGGGATGGCCCTGCCCCAACCCGCAGCCAACTGGCTCGGCGTTCTTCTCGTCATTCAGCCTCTTGTGTGGGGCCTGGGTCTGGCAGGGACAGTGCTTTCGTACAACGGCGCACTCTGGAAGTGCACGAACGCGCGTGAGAAGTTTTTCAGTCTTCTCTTCCTCCTTCTGGTCCTCTGCTCGGTCGTCCTGGCAAGCGAGTCGATTCGCTGGCTTCCGGCACTCAGTTTGGATTCTCCCACCTACGCTTCTTACGTCGTGCTCAGGGGAGGCTTGAACACCCAGACCGAGGATGCGCTTCTCGCTTCTCTCCAGACCGAACCCAAGAATCCACTCTACCACTACGCGTACGGGACTGCTGCGCGCAGGGCGGGCAGGCTCGGGATCGCGAGGCAGGAGCTCGAGACGGCCGCCCGGCTGTCCCCCGGTGATGCCGCCTATCTCAACAACCTTGGAAACGTCTACTTCAATCTCCAGAACCTGGGCTCGGCGGAACAGCTTTATCTCCAGGCGATAGAGGCGAACCCGTCGCTGCCTCAGCCGCACTACAATCTGGCTCAGGTTTTCACGAAGAAGCTCATGTTCAACGAGGCGAACGATGCGATCAAGAAAGCGAATCAGCTCGACTTCGAGCTGGTGAACGACTTCTCGCTCGACAGCCGCGAGCAGTTGAATCGAAGCGTGATCGACGCGCAATTGCCTCCGCTCAGATTCTGGCGGAACGTGAGTACCGAGACGCGAAAGGGCTATCCGCCCTCCTTTCTGGCGTCCGTTTCATCGCTCCTGGGAACCGGTACCGCGCGCAGGGGCGCTTCTGTTCTCGTTTTCTACGTTTCCTGTCTCGTGGCGGGCATCCTGGTCTTCAGAAATCTGTACACTTACAGGTGCACGAACTGCGGCAGGGTTGTGTGCAGAAAATGCATGAGCAGGATCCACCGTAAGATAGTCTGCCTGAAATGTGCGGTTGCAGCCAGCAGCATGAAATCGGAGGAATTCACCAGACTTCTGCTTGATAATCAACTGAGGCTGGAGAGAAAGAAGACGAGACCGATCTTTCTCTTCTTCGAGATCCTCGTGCC
>JAZDPI010000244.1:0-4579 GCA_043797775.1 Candidatus Eiseniibacteriota bacterium | reverse complement strand
ATTCTCTCCAATCGGGCGATCTCCCGCAGGATGAACCTGACGTTGTCGGCCTCGGGGCCTTTCTCGCCAAAGCGTCTGCTCATGTACTGCACACCCGCCGCGATACCCGCCAGCGGGTTTCGCAGCTCGTGCGCGACGCTGGACGCGAATCTCCCAAGGGCCGCAAGTCTGTCCAGCTGCCTGATCTTCTTCTCCACCTTTCTCGAAGGCCTCAGGTCTGAGAAGGTGGCGATTATTCCGCTCACACATGCGTCCTCGCTGCGAAGGAGCCTGGTCGTCATTCTCACGGGAACGGCCGCTCCCGAGCGCCTGCTCACGTGTGTATCGATCGAGGAAAGCTCCACGCCCTGCTTCAGCGTCCTCGCGATTGGCCAGCGCTCAGCTTCACCCGGCGGCACGAGGAAATCGTGACGCGTGCCCACAACCTCCTCTGCACTGAATCCACTCAGTATCTCCGTCATCCTGTTGAAGGCCACAATCCTTCCCTCGAGGTCCACTGCCAGAAGGCACTCTCCCATCGAATCCAGAACGCTCTGTCTGAACTCTTCGCCGATCCTGAGGTCCCCGTAGAGACGGCTGTTCTCCAGGACTCTCGACACGTTGTAGGCCACGGATTCGATCGTCGCAAGCGCGCCGGCCGAAACCTCTTGCCCCGCTCCCTTCCGCGCCGCAAGGACTCCCAGAAGAGGAAACACGTCGCAGCGCGCGCAGAACTCTTCGTGGCGCGAGATCTCGAAACCCTTCTCGTGGAAACACAGGGTCGCCGGAGTGCCCCAGCAGAACTTCTCCCTCCCGAAATACGCGCTGCACTCCCGTCTGATGCATCGCTTGACCTCCTTGCACGGGAGGCCCTGCCGAGACGAGAGAAGCGGCACCACTATCACGCTCCCCCCTCCGTTTCCGGCGCGGAGCCCCAACGTACTGCAGGCCTCGTGGTGCTGGAGAACGACGGTCCGCAGGCCCCAGAGGGCTTCTTTCAGCGGCTCTTCGGCCTCAAGGATGGAGAACGAGTGCTGAATGCTCTCTGCGCCCTCCTCCCCTTCTTCGCTCCACCTGCCCTCAAGGACGGCCGATTCCCTGTCCATGAGCCACAGCCCGACGTCTCCCATTCCAAGGACCCTGTGCAGGTAGAAGCAGACTGTTTGGATCGCCTCCTCGGGTCTCACAGAGGAGAGCATATTCTCAGCGGTCTCCCGCAGGACGGTCCGCTCCGTGTTTGTTTCGATCAGCTTGCGATGCGTTCTCTCCAGAATCTCAACCAGCTCGGAGCCAACCTGGACGAGAACCGAATCCTCGTCGAAGGAAGAGTAGTCCCGTTCGGGAAGAGACAGGAGGGAGCGAACCTCTTCGACTCTCTTGAGCAGAGAGTCTATGTTCCTGGAGACTTCTTGCCTCATAGATACCTGCGTCCACGGTGACCGGCTCTGGCGCGGCGAAACCGTTAGGGCCGCACGCCCTTCTTCACCAGCACCACCAGGGTCTTCAGGAGAATCCTCAAGTCCGAGGCAAAGCGCAGGTCTCGCACATACCTGAGGTCGAGAATGAGCTTTCTTTCGATCTCTTCCTCAGTTATCTCGTCAAGAGTAGAGACCTGTGCAAGTCCGGTTATCCCCGGTCGGACCCTGAGCCTCTGAGTGTACTCAGGTATCTTATCGGCAAATTTGTGGACGAAATGAGGCCTTTCGGGGCGGGGTCCCACGAGGCTCATCTCACCTTTGAAGACATTCCAAAGCTGGGGGAGCTCATCCACTCTCAGGATCCGCAGAACGTGCCCCACCCTTGTCACACGCGGGTCGCGCGGGGTGGCCCACGTCGGGCCCGTTATCTCCTCTGCGTTCCGCACCATGGTTCTGAACTTGTAGATCCTGAACACCCTTCCGTGGCTGAGGATATTGCGCCTGTCCCCCTTCCTTTGCTCCACCTTCACTCTCAGATGCTCCCGTCTTCTCTCACGCCATCTTCTGTCCTGCCCGATCCTGATCTGGGCGTAGAAGACGGGCCCCTCCGAGTCCAGCTTTATGAGCGCAGCCATGACGAGGAAGAGCGGACACAGGCACACCAGGCCTACGGCCGATAGAATCACGTCAATCGCTCTCTTGAGCGCCGACGTCAACGAGGCGACCTCAACCGGCTCGCCGAGTCTCTTGCGGGCCGGCCTCGCGCCTTGCGCGTTCTCTTCTCGCCTCGGTTCGCTTTCCTTCCTCACGTCGCTGACTTCCGCTCCTCGTCTGGGGTCCGGGCCGTCTCATCTGAGCTGGTTCCTTCACCCGAAGCCGTCGCAAGATGCGTGCCCCTTTCACGGGGGTTCCTCGGGCAGTCAACGCGCGCCCGGTCCGGCTCACGCTCCCGCGAAGGTTCTCTTGCATTCGGCAATCCCGGATTGCAGAATGCAACCCCCTAGGGCACCACGATCCTCTTCTCGTTGCTGGGACTGCTCAACCCCAGGCTGTCGAACACATAGACCTTGTATCTGTATTCCCGCCCCGAGACGACGGTGGCATCAATGAACTGCGTGTCGCTTCTCGTGCCTATCGACTCAAGGAGGGGGGACGAAAGAGTCACTTCTACTACGTCCCGGTAGATTCTGTAGGAGGCGAAATCGTAGTCGTTGTTCTGGCTCCACGTGAGCTCGACGTTCGTCCTGGAACCCTCGGGCCTCAGGTTCAGCCCGACAAGGACAACGGGTGCCGGCGGGGCGGCCACGGTCATGAGTCTCGGAGCGACGAAGTCCGGAGCCCTGTTTCCCGCCTCGTCAACGAAGTGTCCGAGCACGGCCTCTTTGTAGAATTCGGTTCCGAGCGGCAGGCTGAACGCCACCTGGTAGCGCCCGTCGTTTCCAGTGGCGTCTCCGTGAGTGCCGTCGTCGAAGAGCGGAATGCTCTCTATCACCTCTCCCACCTCAAGCCAGGCCTGACCTCTTGGCTCACCCGCGTCCAGAACGAAATTCAGGCTGCTGCCGGGCACATGCACGCTGTCTGCGGGGCTCCACTGGAGAGACGCCACGAGGGCCCTCGTGTCGAGTGTGATGGAGTCTACCGCGGGCACCGACTCCTGGCCGTATTGATCTCTGAATTTTGCCCACACGACTTTGAGGC
Organism: Candidatus Eiseniibacteriota bacterium; assembly: GCA_043797775.1. Taxonomy (GTDB): domain Bacteria; phylum Eisenbacteria; class RBG-16-71-46; order JAFGJU01; family JAFGJU01; genus JAZDPI01. Next base: position 1,484 of record JAZDPI010000244.1, on the reverse strand, counting down.
CGTCCCCGAACTCCAACTGCCACTCAAGACTGGAGGCGAAGGGTTGCCAGCTGGAACCCGCGAACGATTCTGCGTTCGAGAGAAGTACCGCACGGACGCCGGGAGGTGCCGAGAAGCTCACGACGACCTCACGTGACGTGGCATAGCGTCTCCCGTCCTCTATCACCACAGAGAAAGGGGCCGGCGTGCACTCACACGCCACGGATCTCCTCCCCTCTCTTCCGTCTCTGGTCACCGCACAGACCCGGTAGAAGTACGCGATCCCATTCGAGACGTTCTCGTCCGAGCAGCTCAAAGCAGACGTCGTGGTGATCGCTGAGTATCCGGAAGGACTCCCCGAGCTCCTGTACACGCGGTAGGAGCCGATGCCGGACGTGTCGGACACGCTCCAGGCAAGCATCACAAGCCTGTTCCCTGCCAGGCAGGAAGTGACCACCGGTGTCGCGGGCAGATCCCCGCCGCCGTAGCCCGGATCAAGAGGGTTCTCGAAAACCGGACTCTCGAGCTCCTTCGCGCACGAACCGGTCAGAACCACGAAGCACAACATCGCAAGAACCGCGCAGCCTCTTCTCAGACTCAAGCTCACACCTCCGCTCTCTACCAAATAGGAACGCTTACGGCCACCTGTGCCGAGCCGGGACTCGCCGAGAAACCAACCTTCAGAGACTGTGTGCTCCCCCTCCCTGCTTCCCCCGGCGACGCCGGTGGGATACGAAGTGCGTCCAGAGCACTCGCCACCCAGAGCCCCGCAGTGACCCCTCCCAACACACGCCTCAACAGACGCGCATCCTTCATCCTGTCAAACTCCTCCTCCACTCTCTTCCTCGCCGCCGACGCAGCCTCCTCCGAATCTGAACCGACGTAATCTCTCAGGGCCTCGTTGTAGTCCACACGACAGCTCCTGTAGTATCCGTGGGCCACCAGAAGCGACGCGCCTGCGGCCGTCACGCACAGGCCCCATGCGGTTCCTGCCGTGGTCCTCCCTGCGTACATTTGACCCATTCCGGGAAACAGCATTCCCCGCATCATCGCCGACGCCGGGCTCAAAGCGCTGAGCTCGAAGTTCATCGCATCGACCCTCACGGCGCTGGGCCTCGCACTGCGGTCGAGAACCAGATTCTCAAGCAACCCGTAAAGTGCCGGCGCCGCAACTGCCGCGAGGCAAACGTCCCTCTCCCCTCGCGCGTTCTCCGCCAGCTCGTAACTCCGAAGCATCCGGGCGTGCAGATAGGCGGCCTCCTCCTCACTCTGCGCCGCCTCGTATCTCTCGGAGAACTCGTCATAGTCCCTTCTGAATTCTCTCGCTCGCCATTCCTCCACGAGAACGCCCAGCGTCGCGACCCCTTGAAAGACCGTCAGCAGAACCCCCTTCTCTCGCTCGCCCCTCAGGAATTTCGAAGGACCCGCAAGACCAAGGAGCCCAAGCGTAACTTCGGGAAGATACGTGCGACCCTCGAAGCTCGCCGGAACATTCTGCCCACGTG
>JAZDPI010000229.1:0-3003 GCA_043797775.1 Candidatus Eiseniibacteriota bacterium | reverse complement strand
GGGCGTACATCAGGCGCACGTCCTTGTCCCTATCCTGGCTGGTCCGCATCAAGCGGAGAAGCATTCGCTTCGGCACCCACCTGCTCCTGCCGGCAGAGGCCAAAGCATAGCCCGCGGCTGCCCGTACATCCTGGGCGGGGTCCTTCAGCGCCGCGGCTATCTCCTTCATCGCCAGTTCCTCAGGCGTTGCCTGTGCAAGGCTGAGAACGCACTGGGCCCGAACCTCGGGCGACCTGTCCTTGAGGAGCCTCTTCAGTGGCTCCGTGGCCGCTGTCATCCCTTGCCTCTGCATGGCGAAGACAGCCCATTTCCTCACCCTCGCGCTGGGGTCATCGGCCAGGGGCCGCAGTGCTCTGATTGAGCGCCTGTCCCTGAAATGACCCAGGCACTGCGCTGCCGCGCTTCTCACGCGCGGGTCTCTGTCCTTCAAGAGCGCAGTGGCCGCCGGCAAGACCAGCCGGCGTTCTTCGAGGTCTGTCAGAATGAGAAGAGCTTTGGCCCTGATCTCGGGGTACTTGGTCTTGAAGTACCTCATCAGGCCCTGCCGGCCTCTCGGCATAGTCCTGAAGATGGCCCATCTGATCTTCCTCCTGTCCGCCCCGTTCAGCGAGAATAGGGGGCGAGGAGTCAGCCCTCCAACGGCCTCCGCCTGTGCTTGGCGCAGGGCTCTCGCCGCCTCAAGGCGTACGCCAAAGTCGTCATCGTGGAATGCTTTCGTCAGAAGGAGTTCCGCGGACCGGTCTGCGATGCCTGCTCGGCCGAGGCTGGCACAGAGGGCGCGGCGGACATGTTCGTTCGTGTCCCTCGCCAGGAATTTCTGCAAGGCGGTCACCACCGCCGGCGAGTCCTCGGCGCCCAGGGCAACGGCCGCCCGGAGGCGGCGCCGCCAATCCATGGACGTCTCCAACGCCAGAAGGTGCTTCTCGACGGGGTCCAGGTTCTTCATGAGCCTCCTCTCGGCAAGCGAGTATCAGACTATCGGCCTTCTAATGTAGAATACAGGCAAGCTTTGGGATTGGTTCCACGTCTCCGGCAATCAAGGCTTCCACTTGATGCCAACGGATCGAATCCTTGGGAATCCTTCTCCCATGTAAGGAGCGCTTATGGCTGACACTCACCTGTCTGTGCCCTGGAATGGGCAACTGTCAATTGATGTAACACGAGTGCGTGCGGAGGGCGGTCCGGCCTATCCGCGACTCCTCCTTCCAGTCTCCATCAAGTTGCGGCCGACACGCGACCAGAGCAGAGATTCAGATTCGGTGCTAATCCTTGAAGCCCGGGCCGAACTCAACGTCAACGGACGTGCGCCCAGAATCGCAGATGGGTGCGCAGACCGCACCCCCTTTAGACATGCTTTCGAAAACGAGTGCGAAATCAATCTGGCATTTCCACTCAATGCCCTCCAATGCTCTTGTATCGAAGGCATTCGAACAGCGGATGCTGAACTCAGTCTATCGCTGAGGCTGGCCCTCGGGACCTACTTGAAAACGACCGCCGCCCGCGAAGGGACACAACAAGCGCTTTCCTTCTTGGTCGACATGACTTCTTCAACGGCTACCCTCTCGTTCAGTGTGCCTCAGTCGCACTGGGTCAAGAATGTCCTTCCTCGCTTGGGTCGCCACGAGTACTTTGTCGTCGAGTTTCCTAAGGGCTCAAGACACCTACGCAAAGCCTGGGAGTACGTAGAGAAAGCGCAGGTTGCTTTGGCGCAATGGGATTCCAAGAGCGTTTACGCCCACTGTCGTGAGCTCGGTAAGTTGCTCGATAAGACTATCCTGGAACAGCATGCCGGAGATGCGTCTACGACTGAGAAATGGGGACGGGCCTACAAGCACTTCAATCACATGGCCTCTCTCGACCTCCATCGCGAGGAGATTCAGGGGGCCGATAAGTTTGACGGCCAGGAACTCTTGATGCGCAAAGCCGACTCGGAGCACGTGCTATTCACGGCTCAGGCGCTTTTCAAGTACGCCAGCAGCTTCACGACTAAGGGAGGCTAGCTCAAAGGTGTCCGGATCGATACGGTTTGCTGGCTGCTCCCGAGCAGGTTCTGTGGGCTCCGCTGGGCGACTCGTCCCATCTGGCGAGCAGCAAGATACTTAAGCGACCCTGTATTCTACCCCGCCATGGCAAAGCAAGGCTCTCAAGAAGTCGGTGGTACCAGTCACCGACACTCGATCAATCCGGGTGAACGACCACTGCAAGTGTTTGTTAGCAGTGTCATGCGCCCAGAGCTTGAATGGGCTCGTGATGAACTTGTGAAGACCCTGGATGGTATTCCGTATACTAGCCGCTGGGCATTCGAGTTCACGCCGGCCAGTCCCGAGCAACCCGAGGATCTCTGCCTCCGAAAGGTGCGCGAAAGTGACATTGTTGTTTGGCTAGTCGAAGTGGACACTACAGAGCCCGTGCGCAAAGAGATCCAGGAGGCTCTGGCCGGCAATGTGCCAATCTGGGTGTTCAAGCTTCCTGCGGACACCCGTTCCAAGGATACAGACAACTTGCTGAAGGCCGTCGAACACCAAGCGAAATGGGTTGCGGTTGGATCGAGGGACGAGCTATCGGAGGTGTTGACCAAGACCCTTGAGGATGAGATTGCGCGAGCATTACGGAGGAAGCCTGGCATGGGACGCCTTGCGCGGCTGGACGGACTTGGCCGCGCGTCCAGAGCCCGTTGTGTTGAGCGATGGCAAGCTGCGGGTCTCTCTAGGCGCGATGCGTGCTCGTTGGCTGATGACATGACGGTGGGCGCTCCGTCAGTTGCGCTGGGTGCCCCAATCAAAGAACCCGTCTGTATCCTCTCTGGTGACTTCGGTACAGGGAAATCATTGGTTGCTGAACGGCTATTCCAGGAGGCAATCATAGGCGCACGGGACCGCGCAGACGCACCCATCCCTGTCTTCCTGACTGCCCGCGAGGCTCTTGGAAAACTCCGAGCGGCAATTGAATCGTTGTCCGCTGGCCTCGGTGATCCGCGTGTCCTGGGGGCTTCCGTTGTCGTCG
>JAZDPI010000217.1:0-7369 GCA_043797775.1 Candidatus Eiseniibacteriota bacterium | reverse complement strand
GTGTGATAGATGCGTCCGAATGGTCGCCGCGCGTCAGGAAGGAAGAGGGAGAGGGATACGGATTCTCGGCAGTGTTCTACGGAGTGGGCCTGGGAGCCGCCGGGAAGCCCCTTGCACGCACGGGAGCCAGAGTGATTTTGCACACGGACGGCTCCGTTCTCTTCTCCGTCGGAACGACGGAGATAGGGCAGGGCATGGCGACGGTGCTGTCTCAACTCGTGGCGGAGGAGCTCGGTGTTCCCCTCGAGTGGGTGTCCATGACCCCCGCGGACACGAGCCGCGTTCCTGACTCGGGTCCGACTGTGGCCTCGCGTTCTACGACGATGTCGGGCAACGCACTCAGGGACGCGTGCGGGAAGATCAGGGGCGTGATTCTTGGCGAAGCCTCCGTGATGCTCGCGCGCCCACCGGGAGAGCTGACTGTTCGAAAAGGGGTAGTCGCCGCCGGGGCCGTGTCCGCGCCTCTCGTGGACGTCATCAAGTCTTGTTCGGCAAAGAGGATGCCCCTTTCCGCCGAGGGATGGAACGTGTCGCCCCCGACGAGCTGGAACGAAGAGACGGGGCAGGGTGACGCCTACGTCACGTATGCATGGGCCACTAACCTAGTGAAGCTGAGAGTGGACAGGGAGACGGGCGACGTCACGGTATTGAAAGTGTGGGCCGCGCACGACGTGGGGAAGGCGGTGAACCCGGCCCTGGCCGAGGGGCAAGTCGAAGGCGGAGTCGTGCAGGGGTTGGGTTATGCGCTGAGTGAGCACATGGACGTCGATTCGGATGGCATCATACTGAACCCCGAGTTTTCGACGTACATAATACCCACGGCCCGGGACGGGCCGGAAGTGGTCTCAATGCTGGTTGAGAACCCGTATCCGGAGGGACCTTACGGCGTCAAGGGGTTCGCGGAACAACCGCTCATGGGAATCGCTCCTGCCGTGGCCAACGCGATCTACGATGCCGTGGGTGTCAGAGTGAGGGATCTCCCGATAACGCCGGAGAAGATCTGGCACGCGCTGGCGGAGGCGCGTAGGAAGACGAAGAAACAGGGGGCGGCAGGAAGGGGCAGGGAGAAAGCCGCGGTACGGCTGAAGAAGGTAAGAACGTGAAGCCCGAGATGAGGACAAGGTGTCGGGGCGCCGGATGAGGAAAGGGTCACGGTGCGAAGGATGAAGGTAAGATTCAGAATCAACGGAAAAGGCACCGACCTCGATGTCACGGGACGAGAACGCCTGATTGATCTCCTCCGGGAGCGTCTCAATCTCGTCGGGACGAAGGAGGGCTGCGGAAAAGGTGAATGTGGGGCCTGCACGGTCCTTCTCGACGGGGAACCCGCGTGCGCTTGCCTGCTGCTTTCTTCCCAGATTGACGGAGCGGAAATCTTGACCATAGAGGGGGTGGCTTGCGGGGGCGAGCTCCACCCTGTGCAAGATGCGTTCATGGAGACCGGCGCCGTCCAGTGCGGCTTTTGTACTCCTGGGACGATCATGTCATCGGTTGCCCTGCTTACGAGGAATCCGCGCCCATCGGAAGAGAACATACGGAGCGCTCTCTCCGGAAATCTGTGCCGTTGCACCGGATATACGAAGATAGTAGACGCGGTGAAGCTGGCGTCGCGCAGAATGAGGACGGACGGGTCGCACGGCATGCGGCGCGCGGTTCCCGGTGCGCGGCGTGCGAGGTGGGGGAGCGACCGGAGCTGAACCGGGGAGACCACCGGGGTAAGTCAGGGGAGTTGCCAGAGATGAACGAGGGACGTCATTGGAGATGAAAGACGAGGCCGTTAGTGTTCCTGCGTCATTGAAGGGCGCTCTCACGGAGCTGGCAGGCGGGAGAGTCGTGCCTCTGGCCGGCGGAACGGATTTACTTGTGAGACTGCACGACTGTATAGAGGAGCCCTGGCCGCGACTCCTCGTTCTCGAACGGCTGAAGACGCTGAAGAAAATCTCGACGGCCGGACGCCGGGTGACACTCGGCCCTCTCGTAACATTCTCCGCCGTTGAGCGCTCGGCTGTCCTGAGAAGAGTCGCGCCTCAGCTCGTCCAGGCGGCGTCGGTGGCGAGCTCAACACAGATACGCAGCCGCGCCACGGTCGGGGGGAACCTGGCCAACGCTTCGCCGGCAGGCGAGCTTATACCTCCCCTCTTCGTCCTGTCCGCGAGAATCGTTATCTCCTCGCTGAGGGGCAGGCGCTCGGTGGCAATTGACGACTTCTTCAAGGGTCCGGGTCTCACTGTTTTGAAGAGGAGCGAGCTCATTACGGCCGTGCAGTTCGAATCAAGCCGCGGGCACGGCTTCTATTTGCGTCTTGCGGCACGAAGGGCCATGGCCATAAGCAAGGTCTCAGTTGCCGCAGACTTGGCGATTCGACGCGGCAGGGTTTCCGCCATCAAGATTGCGTTGGGGGCCGTGGCTCCCACCGTTATCAGAGCACCGCAGACGGAGGATTTCCTCTGCGGCAGGGTCCTCGATGGAGATTCAATCGCGCGTGCGAGTGAACTTGTGATGGCGGAGGCGCGGCCGATAGACGACATTCGATCGCTCGCCGACTACAGGCGTGCAATGGTCGGCGTGCTGTTGAGACGGGGGTTGTACGGAATCCTGGAGGGCCGCGTCGGAAAGTGACGTTTGCCCGAGAGGTTTGAAGTTCGGCGGAGAGGTCTGGCGTTCGGCCAAGAGGCCCGAAGCCGGGCCGAGAGGTCCATCGTGCGTTCTGGCGAGACTAAAGTGAGGACTATGCGCTCCATAATCGGCAAGGCCGTCCCTTCTGTTGACGGACTTGACAAGGTGACAGGCCGGGCAAGGTACGGAGCAGACTACGGCCGGAAGGGGCAGCTTTACGGGCGTGTGAAGTACGCCGACTTCCCGCACGCCAGGATAATCTCCGTGGACGTCTCCGGAGCTCGCAGGCTGCCCGGTGTTAGAGCGATCCTTACTCACTCGGACGTTCCCGGGGAGAAAGGGTTCGGCGCGGTAGTGCCTCATCAGGTCGTTCTCTGTTCGGACAAGGTGCGTTACGTGGGTGACGCCGTAGCGATAGTCGCCGCGGAGACGGAGGAGACGGCGGAGGCGGCCGTCCGGGCGATAAAGGTACGCTACGAGGAGCTTCCGGTGGTGAGTGATCCCGAGAGAGCACTGAAACCGGGCTCGGCTCTGGTGCACGAAGGCGGGAACCTCTGCATTCATCACAAAGTGAGAACAGGCGACGTCGAACAGGCGTTTGCTGAATCGGAGCTCGTCGTCGAGCGCGAATACAGCACTCAGAAAGTCGAGCACGCCTACATAGAACCTGAAGCCGTTCTTGCGGAGCCGGGAGAGAACGGCGGCATCACGATTACCGGATCCGTTCAAAACCTCTACTCCATACGGCGCGCGCTGGCCCGGGTTCTGGACCTTCCTCTGAATCGGGTGAGAGTGAGGCAGGCCACACTTGGCGGTTCCTTCGGGGGGAAGGATGAGACCATGAGTGCGCTGGCGTGCCGAGCATCGCTCCTGGCTCTCGCCACAGACAGGCCCGTCAAGATTGTGAACACTCGCGAGAGTTCCATGAGAGAGTCCTACAAGCGCCATCCCTACAAGATGAAATACAAGGCCGGCGTGAGCCGCGAGGGCCTGTTTCGGGCCATGGAAGTGGTGATACACGCAGACGCCGGCCCTTATGCAGCGATGTCTCCATTCGTGACCTGGCGCTCCACGGTCCAGGCGACGGGTCCCTATTCTGTGCCGAACGTCAAGATCGACGTCTACGCTGCTTACACCAACAACTGCTACACGAGTGCAATGAGAGGCTTTGGTTCGCCCCAAGTTTGCTTCGGAGTGGAATCTCTCATGGACGAGATCGCGGCAGAGCTGGGCATGGATCCGCTGGAGCTCAGGCTTCTCAACGTTCTCAGAGACGGCTCGGTGACGGCGACGGGCCAGACGCTGGACCACAGGGTGAGCGTCGGTGAAGCACTCCTCAACGTCTGCAGAAGGGGCCGGTTCCGTGAGAAATGGACCGGGAACCTGAGACGAAGCCGGGAGCCGGGTCAACGGGTCAAGCCCCGGAAGCATGACAGCCCGCACGTGAGGCGGGGAATTGGGATTTCCTGCAGTTATCGCGGCGTGTCTCTGGGGGCGGAGGGCACCGACGCTGCCGGTGTCGAAATAATGCTTCAGACGGATGGGTCCATCATTATGTCTTCGGGCCTCGTTGACATGGGGCAGGGTGCGTCCACCACGATCTCTCTCATCGTGGCCGAAGAGCTGGGGGTCACTACGGATAGAATCCGCTTCATGTGCGCCGACACCTCCCGTTCCCCCGACTCGGGTCCGACGGTGGCCTCGAGAACCACGGTGCTTGCAGGAAATGCCGCGCGGAGAGCCTGCACTGAACTCCTGGGACGATTGAAGCCGCTCGCAGCAGAGATGCTGGCGTGCCCGGAGGCTTCCCTGGTCTTTGAGGGTAATTTCGTGACTTCAGGGCAGCGGCCCTCGAAGCGACTGCCTTTCGAGAAACTGGCCTCCGTCTGTTTCGAACGCGGCGTACCCCTTTACGCCCACGGGTGGTTCAAAGCTCCGGGCACGAGCTGGGACGAAGAGACCGGCCACGGTGACGCATACTTCACCTTTGTGTACGGTGCGAACCTTGCGGAGGTGGAGGTGGACATGCGCACCGGAAGGGTGTCCGTCGTCGAGTTTGTCAGTTCTCATGACGTGGGCCGTCTCATCAACGCCAACGGCGCTAGAGGACAGGTCTGCGGCGGCGTGGCCATGGGACTCGGGTATTCGCTGCTGGAGGAATACACCGAGGAGTCGGGCCGTCCGCTCGTCCGGAACTTCGATGAATACCTTATTCCCACGTCCTGCGACGTGCCCAGAATCGAAGTGATCTTCATCGAGAATCCGGACAGGCTGGGACCCTTCGGCGCCAAGTCTCTCGGGGAACCGGCGTGCGAGATTGCCGCTCCCGCCATCGTGAACGCCGTGGCCAATGCGACGGGGAGGAGAATTCGCGAGCTTCCGCTCACGCTCGAGAGAGTTCTTCTGGGAAGGAGTCTCGTCAGGAAAGAAGAGAGGGGATCGCTCAAAGCGTCTCGAAAGACGACTGGGGAGACATGAACGGCGTTTTGTCATACTGCAAGCCCGCAACTCTCGAAGAGGCCCTGAAGCTCATGGCCACAGGCAGACTGACGCCCATCGCAGGCGGGACCGACCTCTTGATCCGGACGAGACAGGGGAGGGCCCTCGACCTGCTCGACACGGGGCGGTTGGGGTTGGATTACGTCCGGCTTGTGGTCGGGTCGCGCGCCGCGGCAAAGGGGAAGAAGCGCCCCGGTACGCAGTGGAGTACGCAGCGAGGCGCGCAGGGAAAAACCCTGGAAATCGGCGCCGCCTGTACGCACACGGCCCTGGTCGAAAGCCGAATCGTAAGGAAGCACCTTCCCCTGCTTTCAGAAGCGGCGAATCTGATAGGCTCGGCACAAATCAGAAATCGAGGCACCGTGGGCGGAAACGTCGTGAACGCCTCGCCGTCCGCGGATACCATCCCGGTTCTTCTCAACTACGACGCGGAGCTGTTGCTGGTCTCAAAGTCGCGCAGAAGACGAGTGAAGCTTGACTCGTTCATAGAGGGACCGTACGTGACGCGGATAGAGCCGAACGAGCTTCTCCAGTCCATCTTCTGTGAGTGTCTGCCGCAGGGAACCGGTTTCTCCTTCATCAAGCTTGGACGGCGGGCGGCGGTCAGCATCTCCAGAATGAGCGTGGCGGTTCTTCTGCGGATCAACACCCGCGGTGCGATAGACACGGTGAGAGTGTCCGCCAGCTCTGTGTTTCCCGTGACGAAAAGAATCGCGGAGGTGGAGCAGATCCTCGCCGGGAAGAGGCCTTCGAGAAGGCTCTTCCGCGAAGCGGGACTCCTTGCGTCCGATGTGATGGTGAAGGAGAGCGGCGTGCGTTGGTCGACGCCATACAAGGAGCCCGTTCTGAGCCGCCTCCTGGAGTCCGCGCTGGAACAGGCCTTCAGCCGGACGGCGGGGGCGAGACCCCTTGCGTAGTACAGGGAGAACATGGCATCCAGACGTACCAGAGTCGGTTTGACCCCGAAAGGCCCGGTCGCCGAGTTCGCAGACGTGAGATTCACGCTGAACGGAACCGGGGTGGAGGGCAGAATCCCCGCGGGCTGGACTTTGCTTCGCTACCTGCGCGACGGCCTTGGGTTTCTCGGCACGAAGTGCGGCTGTGAGATCGGGGAATGCGGCGCGTGCACGGTTCTCTTCAACGGACGCGCAGTCAACGCCTGCCTCGTGCTTGCTGCACAAATCGAAGGTGCCGAAATCTGGACGATCGAGGGCGTGGCTCCCCGGGGCTCCAGAGCTCTTCACCCGGTGCAGCAGGCGTTTCTCGAGTGCGGCGCCGTGCATTGCGGTTTCTGCACGCCCGGTATGGTCCTCTCGGCCATTTCTCTTCTTCTGCGCGAGAGGCGCCCCGAGGAAAGCCGGATAAAACAGGCTCTTGCCGGCAATCTCTGCCGGTGCAGCGGATACGCTCAGATAGTCGAGGCCGTTAAGGCGGCGGTCTCGAACGTGACGGAGAAGGATCTCGCCAGGTTCAGGCCTGCCAGGGCCAGGAGCAGGCAGTGAAGAAGTTTTTCCGGTTCGACGCCCTCGGCACCAACTACAGGAGAGAGACACTCGGCGGGCTCACGACGTTCTTCGCCATGGCGTACATCGTGATCGTCAACCCAGCAATTCTCGCCAAGGGGGGATTCCCTCACGAGGCCAGCATAGTCGCCACGATCGTGTCGGCGGCCATAGGCACTTTTCTGATGGCGGTGTACGCGCGGCGGCCCTTTGCGACGGCCCCGTACATGGGGGAAAACGCGTTCATCGCGTTCACGCTGTGTCTGTCGATGGGATACCCGTGGCAGACTGCTCTGGGTGCGGTTTTCATAGGCGGTGTCATTTTCGTGATAATAACCGCTCTCAAGATCCGGAGCTGGATCGCAACGGCAATCCCCGACAGTCTCAAGCGCAGCTTCGCGGTGGGCATCGGATTCTTCATAATGTTCGTAGGTCTGAATGAGACCGGGATTGTGAGGCTCGGTGTCGCGGGGGCGCCGCTCAGGATAGGCGATCTGTCCTCGGCAGGTCCGCTGCTCGCCATTCTGTGTGTGGCCGTCATCTGCGTGCTGATGATAAGACGAGTCCCCGGTTCTCTTCTCATAGGGATGCTGTCTGTCACTTCGCTCGCATACGTACTGAAGATCGCGGAGTGGCCGGCCAGGATCGTTTCCGCTCCGCCGTCTCTTCTTCCGACGCTCTTCAAAATGGACGTCGGTGCGGCGCTCTCGTTTGATTTTCTTCCCGTGATTCTGGTCCTTTTTATCCTGGAT